>JANWKQ010000001.1 GCA_025451295.1 Flavobacteriales bacterium
GCATGTGCCCGTTGATGATCATTCGGAAGCATTCGGATTGGTTTATATTGAACCCATGGCAGCACATGTGCCTATTGTGGCCACCCGCTCGGGTATCGGGAATGAAATCCTGGTGCATCTCAAAAATTCTTATGTAGTGGATTACCGAAGTCCGGCTGAAATAGCAGCCGGCGTTGCCTTTGTGATCAACAATCCGGATAAGGCCAAGGAGATGACTGCTGAAGCATTTGAAATGGTCAACCAAAACTTTGGTTTTCATATGAAACTGGATGCTTTGTCCAATATTTATAAATCGTTGTGAGTTTGATCTCCGTTATCATACCAACCTATAACAGGGCAAACATCGTTTCACAAACGATCGACAGTTTTTTAAAACAAACGAACCAGGATTTTGAGCTGATCATGGTGGATGATGGAAGTACCGACAATACCCGCCAGGTAGTAGAGGTTTATTTATCCGACCAGGTAAAGTATTTTCAAATTCCCAATGGTGAAAGGGGAGCGGCCAGAAATTATGGTGCCACGAAAGCACATGGTAAATTCCTGAATTTTTTTGATTCGGATGATATAGCTTTACCCAACCATATTGAGTCGGCAGTCCAAATCCTGAAAACAAATCCGGATGCAAAAGCTTTCCAGCTTCATGTGGCCTACCAAAAGGACAATTCCACGCAAACGATTCAATCTCCTTCAGTAAAAAAAATAAACGAACTTCTTCTTACAGGAAAATACTGTTTCCCGAACGGAGTATTTATCGACAAAGAAACTTTTGCTAAATACAGGTATAACGAATCCCGGGAATTGTCTGGAACCGAAGATTGGGATCTTTATCTGCGTATGGTTGGAGAAGTAGATATCTGGTTTTATCCAACAGTCACCAGTTATTTGGTTGAGCATGAAGGCAGGAGTGTCCTTCAGTTCGATGAAAAGGCACTGTTAAAAAGGTATGAAACCCTTATTGGATCCATTTCATCATCAGAAAGCTTCATAGGTCATCATGGAAATTACCTGAAGACAATAAAAAGCAGGATGTTGTCTTACATTGCGTTGCATGCTGTATTGGCAAAAAATAAAAAAGTAGCCTATCACTATCTAAGGAAAGCCGTGAATGTTAGATTCGCTGAATTGTTTACCCAAAGAACCCTTGCCATTTTCCGCCGGTTACTTTTCTAGTGTCTTAAATTGGTTTTTTACCGGTCCACAAAAAAAACTTTCCAAATCCAGGAACCATTTTGCTAAGCAAAAGGCTCATGCTTCCCAATATATATTTGGTTACATGAACGGGATGGGCACTTTTTAAAGATTCCGGAAATGGCCATCGTCCATCAAATACTCTCCATTGAATGGGAGAAAATCCAGTCTGCTCCAGGATTTTTTTCTGGTTCGAACGATTGGTTTGTGTAACCAGATAGGGAGGATAGTCTGTTTCAAATTTACCACCCATATTTTTTCTAAGAAAGAAATAAATATCCATCATCCATCTTCCAAATGTAAAATTTCGTTCAATGGGCCCATCCACCATCAGTAGACCTCCAGGTTTTAATTGATTAACAATATTCCGAAGCCCGGCAACCGGATCGGTTAAATGTATAAACACATGACTCAGTCGTATGATATCATATTGTGGCGTGGTATTTTTTTGAAAATCTTCATAGGTGATAAAACTCATACCTGGTTTTTGTTGCTTTAGTTGATCAACCATCCGTTGAGTATATTCAATACCAGTTAAGGTAAGACCCTTGCATTGTTTTTCAAGAAATGAAAGAAAATGTCCCGGACCACATCCGAAATCAGCAATATTGGTGAGTGTTGAATGTTCCTTTATGATCCGGACCTGATCGTGGTAATAAGTTCTTATTTCTACTTCGCCACCCTCGGGATGATATTCGGGAGGGAACATTTTCTGAAGATCATCTGCATTGGGTAAAGGGTCGATAAAAACCAATTTACAATCTTTACATTGCAAGTATTGAAAACGTTTTCCGTTATAGGTGATCGCTGGATAGGCAAATGGCCGATACCGGGTTGAGCTGCAAAACAAACAGGCTTTCATGAAGTTTCAATGGTTTCGGGTTCGGGCTCAGGTTCTGGTTGGCTTTTCTCCATCAAAAAGATGAGAACAATGAATGGTAATACGGCAGTTTTGAATCGAACAAGGGCCCCAAAAATCCCTCCGGTAAATCCAACAAAGTATCCAAGAACCAACGAGAAGACCAAAGCAAAAAGCAGAAATTTATTTTTTCTTATCACAGCGATCCATTTATAGAATCTGAACCTGATTAAAAATCGGATAGTAAGAAAAATGAAGAAAACACTTTCAAGTCCGCTAAAAAACATGAAAATAGTATTGGCTTCCCAAATGAAAGGTCTGTAAAAAGCCGCGATGATGGCAGCGGGCATTACGGCAAGCATTGACTGCGGACTTCCGTTCACGTCGCCGATATAATACCGGTTTTCGCCATAGAATTTATTCTCTGAAAAGTCCTGCTGAATAACGATAGCCGTATTTACAATATTGTCGGCAGAATATGAGCCAAAGGCCTCGCTTGAATAATACATGGCTGCTATTGACGATAAGGTAACAATAAACAAAAGAGGTATGAGCATTCTTCGCAACAAACGATTTCTGATCTTTGACAATAGTTCGTAATTGATCCAGATCATCAAACAGGGAAGCAAACAGATAAGCATGAAGGACCTGATCTTAAAGATCAAAAAGACCACCAGTGCTCCCACGATATAGGTCCAGAATCTTTTCTGTTTTATTTTCTTGATAAAAAGCCGGTAAACACAAATGATGAGAATATAGGTACATGTTAAAACGATCGTATCCTTCATAATTGCACTGGCCCAGAAATTAACAGAGGGAATGAAGAGAATAGCGATCGCTGCTTTGGAGATGGTGGTGATCTTTTGCTCAAGGATCATTTCATACAATTTCCAGGTGGCAAGTGCAGAAAAAAATGCGAATATCATTGAGATTGCAAAAAAACTGTCGAGTGTGATGAGACAAATAATGCTGGTGATCTTACAAACATAAAAACTATCATGTTCTTTGTAGATCCAGTTGGGAGGATAACCCGTATCCGCATCAAAATAATTAAAGTAGCGTTCGTTGGTTGGATTTGACGCCATTTGTTCAAGATACAATCCTGGATCTTTGAGACATAGATTGGCCATTTTTACCGCACCATCCCAATACCAAACGGTATCTCCACCTTCATAATAGAATATATATACGGCGGAAAATAAAAGGGCCAGGGCAAATTTATAGATAAGGAAGGCAGGATAGAACTTATAATGCGGGATATGTTTACGGTTATGATACCGAACATAAAAAAAAGCGAATATCAAGAAGCCCCAGAACGTAATGGATATGATATCCGTTATCTGAAAAACATTGTAGCTCAAAATTCCGCTCTTTTCTCAAATGTAAGCATTTCTTTATTATCTTCGTTTATATGTGTGGTATTGCGGGTTTTTATAATTTCAATAGGGAGAATGCAGACCATTTTATTGCAGCCGCGATCAATTCTTTAAAGCATCGCGGACCCGATGCAACGAGTCATTTTCATGAGCCTGCAAAAGGCGTAGGGCTGCTTCATGCCCGTTTAAGCATTATTGATCTTTCTGCCGATGCCAATCAGCCTTTTCATTCGAACGATGGAAGATATGTAGTGATCAACAATGGCGAAATTTATAACTATCAGGAATTAAAAAAGGAACTTCAAAATTCATATTCTTTCAAAACCGGATCTGATACAGAAGTTTTGCTGGCACTTTATATTAAAGAAAAAGAAAATTGTCTGCAAAAACTGAACGGTATGTTTGCTTTTGCTATCTATGACCGGCAAGAGGATACCTTATTTATTGCAAGAGACCGGATGGGTAAAAAACCCTTGTTTTATTCCTGGCAAAACAATTCCTTTCTTTTTGGGTCGGAGATAAAAGCAATCCTACATCTGGATCGGTCTTTGTCAGACGGAGTTGATCAGAACGCCATGCAATGGTTTTTACATCTGGGCTACATACCTGAACCTGATACGATCTATGACAGAATAAAAAAATTTCCGGCCGGCCACTATGCATTGTTAAAAAAAGACGAGCAGCCGGTATTGAAGGCATATTGGAGATTGCCAAATCCTACAGCCAATTCGGCGAGGAATTATGCGCAAACCAAAGAAGGATTAAAGGATTTGATCATTGATTCAACCCGACTCAGACTTCAGGCGGATGTTCCATTTGGGGCCTTTCTCAGTGGTGGAACCGATTCAAGCCTGGTATCTGCAGTTGCAACAACCATCCTGAATCAACCTTTAAAAACATTTTCGATTGGTTTTGCAGAAGCCGCTTTTAATGAAGCTGTGCATGCTAAAAAAGTAGCTCAAAGATTGGGAACCGACCATACCGAATTTATTGTAACCGAAAAAGAGTTACAGGAATTATTGCCAAAGATGATTGATGTTTTTGATGAACCATTTGCCGATAGCTCTGCAATTCCCACCATGATGGTGTCGAAGTTGGCTTCGGAAAAGGTAAAAATGGTGATCACCGGTGATGGGGGCGATGAATTGTTTTTGGGATATGGAATGTATAACTGGGCACGTCGTTTGACGAATCCAATCATCTGGAATTCCAGGAGCTTAATGGCGAACCTACTATCGAAGGGTGATCAACGAATGAAAAGGGCAGCCGAAGTTTTAAAAGTGCCTTCTAAAAAAGCGATGTATCCGCATATTTTTTCTCAGGAACAATATTTTTTCTCGGCAACTGAAGTAAATCATCTATTGGTGAACAGCTCGTTTAAATATGACAGGTTTCAACTTCCGTTTAAAAATGCCAATGGAATTCAGCAACAGGCATGGCTCGATCTTTTATTTTATCTGAAGGATGATTTGCTCGTAAAAGTAGATCGTTCAACCATGCGTTATGGTCTCGAGGGCCGTTCTCCATTGCTGGATTACCGGTTGGTTGAGTTTTCGCAGACCATTCCACAAGAATATAAATGGAAGGGAAACATCCAGAAATATATTCTCAAAGATATTTTATACGATTATCTTCCTCAAAATCTCATGGATCGTCCCAAATGGGGATTTTCGATCCCGCTTGCCAAATGGCTGCGTAAAGACTGGGATATGTATAAGGAGCAATATCTCCTTCCGTTGACGAATTCTTCTTTGTTAAATTCGGGTTCTGTCCGCCATTACATCACTGAATTTGAAAATGGAAAGGATTATTATTACAACCGTATCTGGATACTTATTGTACTCAAGCAGTTTTTGGATCGGGTATCTTTATAGAAGATTGTCAGACCCAGTTGGTAAACTATCCAAGTTCTTGCAAACTTTTTCCGCTGATGATAAACTGAATTGCTTTCGATACCAGTTCAACGCTGCTCACGAGTTTTATTTTTGAAGGTAAATCGGAGTGAGAAACCGTGTCGGAAATATATAAGGTGTCAAGCGAGGAATTTTCAATCTTCTTTAACGCATCGCCCGACAGAACACCATGTGTGCAATATGCGTTGACGGATCTTGCGCCTTGCGATTTGAGAATTTCGGATGCTTTTACCAATGTACCCCCAGTGTCTACCATATCATCAACGATCACCACATCTTTTCCCGATACATCACCAATCACTTCCATGCTGTTGATCTGGTTTGGACTCATTCTTTCTTTATGGATCACCGCCATGTCGCAATTCAAAACAGCTTTATACGCTTTGATCCTCTTAAGGCCACCAAAATCAGGACTGCAAAGACAAACTTTACTCAGATCAAATTCTTTTTTAATATGATCAATATAAATATTGTGCATCGACAAATGATCAATTGGGATTTTATAAAAACCCATGATCGCTGTGCTGTGCATATCCAGTGTAATTACCCTGTCAGCTCCGGCATGCTCAATAAAATCAGCGATCAGACGCGAAGAAATGGCAGACCGGGTATCATCTTTTCGTTCCTGCCGGCTATGTGGCAAGTAGGGGACTACACAAATGATCTCTTTAGCCGATGCCCTTCTTGCAGCATCGATGGCAACAAAAAGTTCGAAAAGATTGTGATAAGGAAGCTGAACCTGTGCAACCAAAACAACGATCTCTCCACGAATGGTCTCGTCAAAAACCACATTGATCTCTCCATCGGAGAAAATCTGTGTATTCATCTTTCCAAGCTGAAGATTGCATTCTCCGGCAATTTTTTTTGAATAGTGAACCGATTCTGAAAGTGAGAAGATCTTGAATTTCATAGGATAGTGGTTTTAACAATTTCTGCGGCTTTTTCCGATGCTCCGGAGTCGCCAAGTAATTGGATCAATTCTTTATAGTCAGTTAAAATTGAATCTCTTTTTTCGCCGGTGATTTCCAGGAAATGTTTTTCAAGGCTTTCTATATTTAGATCACGCTGGATCAATTCGGTAATCGCCGGTCTGTCTAAAATAAGATTCACCAGAGAAATATATTTCACCTTTACCAGTCGTTTACCCGCCTGGTAATTAAATTCACTGGTTTTATAACAAACCACCTGCGGAACCAGGTGAAGTGCAGTTTCTAACGTGGCTGTTCCTGAAGTCACCAGTGCGGCATAAGATGCTTTGAGAATGTTATACGTTTCGCCAAAATAAATATCATAGCCGATATTGTTGTAAAGTGCTTTGTCGGCTCCCGGTGCCCCTGCCACCACAAAATAAAACTGATCTTTATATTTATTGGCAAGCTCGAGCATAACCGGAAGTTTGGCTGTTATTTCTGCTCTTCGACTGCCAGGAAGCAACGCAACTATTTTTTTACCACCGGCCTTTGCATTGAGTTGTCGAATAAATTCAGTGTTGTAGGGATATTGTGGAATTGCATCCAGCAAAGGATGACCTACGTAGTCAACTTCCATTCCGAATTTTTTATAGAAATCCTTTTCGAAGGGAAGGATGGTCATCATCCGGTTGATATTGGCTTTGATCTGGTGAACCCTCGATTGCTTCCATGCCCAGATCTGTGGTGAAATATAGTAAACGACTTTTACGCCTATTTTCTTGCAATGTCTTGCGATCCTTAGATTAAATCCTGGATAATCCACCAGGAGAACTGCATCCGGTTTTATTTCTTCAATTTGTTGTTTTACCTGTTTTATTTTTTGAAGGATTGGTCGCAGATGTTTAAATACGTCTACAAAACCCATATAATTTACCTCCCGATAATCATGCAGAATGTTTACCCCTTGATTTTTCATGAGGTCACCACCCATTCCAATCAATTCGAAATCACCCTTTTTATTCAGCATGGCGATCAGATTGGATGCGTGAAGATCTCCAGACGCTTCACCTACGATGATATA
>JANWKQ010000002.1 GCA_025451295.1 Flavobacteriales bacterium
CATTGACTTAGCCATCGTCATTAAACCAAACGCCTTGAGCAGGGTTTCTTTTTCAATGTCGGTTGACGGCTGGTTAATGTTGATCTCTTTTATAATGGACATGTGATGCTTCGCAATTCAGGTCTTGCAAAAATAATGGATTAAACATATATTTATTATAAATTTAACCTTAGTAAGTAGAAAGTTGTTATTCCTGCTGTTGATGTGTCTTTAATGATAACTAAAAATAGTTTGGCATCAAATTGGCAAGACGGAATGGTCTTCAACCAACAAATAATAAAACCTACATGAAACAACGTGTTTTCTTTTTCAGCCTGGCTATAGTTGCCTTGATTGCCGCCTGTACACCTGCACAATCAGCATCCGGCAAGTTTAATGGTACCTATACTTCGGATTCACTTCCGGTTACAAGTGGAAGTGGTATATTAACTATTGAGCCTGATGGTGCAGATCTGATTAATTTTCATTTCACCTCTACCGGAAATCCGGATATTAATTTAACGGGTGTTACAGTAAATCAACAAACGGTATACAATTATACCTACTATCAGTATATGTACGATGCAGGAAGTACATATGTAAGTGGAGTCTTCCACCCGGCGGATAACCATACCGAATTTTATTACGAAAACGGCACTTTGGATTTTAACTTCGATGGCACCAAGTAAGAAATTGCCAGACTTGTAAGTTTTACTTTGCTTGAAAATAAGGAAGAATGGTGGGTCAATCCTGTCATAAATGAAGGTCTGAACAGGTGCTTTAGTCCGTAAGATCACAATTGTAGCGCAACTTGCTGATTTTAAATTATTTAAATCACACAATAGATGCATTTAAATGCCGCCAATTCAATCCCTTACGTAATGTTTTGAGTAGCGCATATTTTATTTATCTTGCGCCACCAATATTTTTGGTCTCAAGTTAAACCATTTAATACAACAACATTTATGAAAACGAACAAAGTATTCTTAGGAATCGTTGCAGTCGCAATGATCATTTTAGCCTCATGTTCACCAGCACAGATCGCTTCTGGTAAGTATTCAGGAAATTATTCAGCTACAGGTGTCCCATCTACAAGTGGAACAGCTACTGTTACTGTTACTGAAAATGGAGCCGATGCAGTTGACATTGTTGCTTCATCAAGCGGTAATCCTGATTTTATTGCTACCAATGTATCAGTTGTTAGATATGCAATACCAGGTATTACAGTTGTTAATCTGGATGCAGGTGGAAATATTGATGTTAACGGAACTGTTGCAGAAGCTGCAGGTATCAAGGAAATAAGCTTAACAATGGATAATAATATTGATACCACTTATATTTCCTTCACGGGAACTAAGATGTAATCCATCTTTTTAAACATACACCATAAGGCTAATCTTCCGGGTGAATAATTATTAAAGCCCGGAAGATTAGTGTTTTTGGCCTGTTTCCTTAGGAATTATCTCCCAAACTCACATAACTTTACTAACTTTTTAATATATTTGTCGTCCAAACAACAGAATTTATGAAAAAACTAAAATCACTCTTTATCATTGCAGGAATTGCATTACTTGCTTCTTGTGCTAAACCATCTGAAAAAGCAGCTGGTACTTACAATGGAGATGCAACTGTGAACAGCTCAACTTATCCATGTACTACCATCGTTACTGCGGATGGTGACAATAAAACAAATGTTCAGGCTACTGCAAACAGCGTTACATATACTGTAAACGGTGTGAATGTTACCCTTAACAATGATGTGGTTACGTTTACCTATTCCTCTAACACGACAACTTCTCAAGAAGTTACTTCAGTTACAGGTACTGTAACCGGTAATGCACTGGCAATGACCATTACAATCATGCTATCAAATCCTTTTACCTATAATGTGGTTATTACTGGAACCAAATAATTCATAGCATCCTATTTTTAAAAAAGCGACCAGCCGAGCTGGTCGCTTTTTTTTTGGCAAAGAATTTGTATATTTTAAATTCTAATTAAAATTGTAAAACAAAGAAAAGAAAACAACAATTCATGATTGGCACCCTCATGCTGATCATGGCTTCCTGCCAAAGTGTGGCAGAAAAATGCTCAGGAACTTATACCGGTACGTACAGTGCTTCCGGATTACCGATTACCACAGGAAACGGATCTCTGGTATTAAGTCCAAACGGATCAACCGCTGTTAATATGGCATTCAGTTCCTCAGGCAATCCAACGGTTAACATTAGTAATGTTGGGATCACCGACATTTTTGGTCAGTATATTTTTGACCTGAATGATGACCTGGGTGGCACCATTGATGTTAGCGGGACAATTGCTGCCGGAGGAATCCTGGCAATGACCTATGACAATGATACTGACACGATCTCATTATCACTGGCTGGTTTCGGCAAACAATAAACGAACCATCCATATCTTCCAATAACCTGGTGGGAAAAATCACCTCCCAGTGGAGCTTGCATTATTGGCAGGATAATTGGATATTTGTACTATAAATCATACGTATGAAAAATTTTGGTATTCTCCTTTTTACACTCTTGATCTCATTTGGTTATTCCTCGGCTCAGGTAATTGACGAGACTCAACTTCAGGATGGCATCTATGCAAAAATATATACAAGTGGTGGAAACATCCTTATCAAGTTGCATTATGATAAATGCCCGATGACCTGTGCAAACTTTATTGCATTGGCCGAAGGCACCATGCCAAATTCAGCTAAGGCATTGGGAGTACATTATTATGATAGCCTTAAATTCCATCGTGTGATCAGCAAAGTAAATGGGGATAAACAGGATTTTATGATCCAGGGGGGAGATCCTGTAGGAAATGGATCAGGTGGCCCGGGATATGCGTTTAAAGATGAATTTATGCCGGACCTAAAACATGAAAAAGGTACCCTTTCTATGGCGAATGCCGGACCAGGGACTAACGGCAGCCAGTTTTTCATCACCATTGTAGAGACCCCATGGCTCAATAATAAACATACCGTTTTTGGAAAAGTGATCGGAGGACAAAATGTGGTGGACAGCACTAAACAGGCAACTGTAATGACCAAAGTGGAGATCATTCGTATAGGAAATGATGCACAAAAATTCGATGCCCTGAAGACCTTTAAAGAGTTAAGCGGTGTTACACTTCCAACTCCACCAGAAGCCCCAAAGATCATTGAGAATAACAAAATAGAGGATAACAAAACCGACAAGAAAAAGGTAAAACAAAAAGGGAACAAAAAAACTTCCAAGTCCGACGATGCCATTGAAGAGATGGGGGATATGGACAAAGAGCTTGATAAAACGCAACCGAATAAATAAAACGAAGAGCCCTTTTATAAGGGCTTTTTTATTTCAGATAGATGAATGCCTCAGGGCCTTTATTGAATAACAGATCAATTACAGATAATCCCGGTACAAAATCCATTTTATGACTGAAGACCTGTTTATAGGGATGATTGGTAACTGTGGTTTTGCTATCATAAAAATCAATATTCCTGTAATCCCTGGATACCTTGTTTTCAATATAATTTTCTGAATATTCAATCTCTGGTTTTACGTCCAATTCCTTTAAGATCCATTCAAGCAACTGCCGGTTATATTTAACCAGCAAGGATTCCTTCCTCATCAGGATCTCCTCAAACTCCTCCTGATAATGCTCAAAATAAGGTGAGTTCCTGTAAGCCGACCTTAGTGTTTTTAGCATTTTGTTTTGCCAGTCTTCGGATTGGCTGAGTTCCATCGCAGCAATCGTCCGGCTATCATTTTTACGCAATGGTAGTATAAGGACAGCAGGTCCATTGGCCGACAAAATATAGCTTCGATTTCGATGGGTTTGTTTCACAAAATGCTCTCCCAGATCAATGACAGAACACCATGATTGAATTAATAATTGTAGATAAACCGTATTTGGCAGAAAACTGGTACCAAAAACATCCATTAGTGTACAAGTCTGAAGAAACGGTTCCAGCGAATATTATTCGGGAACTTCTTAACCCCTGTATCATTTGTACTGGCTACTACCAGCAAAGCTTTACCAACAATATGATCATGTGGAACAAATCCCCAGAAACGACTGTCCGCCGACCCGTGCCTGTTATCACCCATCATGAAATAATAATGCTGTCTGAAGGTATATTCATTTACCTGTTTTCCGTCAATATAGGCCTTACCATCTTTCCATTCTGTTTTATGCTTTTCGTAAGCTTCGATTACCCGTTTGTACAAAAGATAGTTCATCTCATTCAGTTGAACGGTCCAGCCTTTTTTAGGAATGGTCAATGGCCCGAAATTATCTTTGTTCCATTGGAATTTCGGGTGATTGGGATAGATCCGGGGACTCCATACACCTGCAGAATCAAGTTTTAAGGTCGCAGATTCAACATAGGAGTAGGATTTTACTGCCTGTAACTGACTATCCGTTAATTTAAAATAATGTGTACCCGCCTGAAGGCTTCTGGTTTTGGGACTAATAGAAAGACCAGTAGCTGGATCCCCCAGTGAATCTTCTTCCACCCATGACATATCTTCCGGGGATATTCCCAGGGCCCATAATTTATTCAATTCAACCTGGTTAATGCCTTGTTTAAGCACAACCTTGTAATCCTTACTGGAGTTTTTAGGTTTTTGTTGTAATGCTCCATTTATATAAAGATCTCCCATTTTTATTTCGAGCACATCCCCTGGTAATCCAACACAACGTTTAATATAATTATTTCTCTTGTCAATAGGATGACATACGATCGGAAACTGTTTTAAGATTGCCTTTCGGGCAGCCTGCATACAAACTTCCCAAGCAACTTTATGATTATTGAGTTGATAAAATTTATACGCCTCCTCGGCTATTTTTACATAGTAATTATGTGCATGCAATTGAAGGGTTTGTATAGTGGTATCATTGGCAGGAAAATTAAACACCACTACTTCATTCCTGTCAATACCCTCCAGTGCCGGTAATCGGAGTAATGGGATTTTCCATCCATTAGAATACGATTTTTTAAATGGCCAGAACGGACCGGGAAGATCATAAAAATTATTATGTGTAAACGGAAAAGTAAGTGGAGTTTGAGGGATCTTAAGTCCATAGTTGAGCTTACTAACTAATAGGAAGTCGCCAACCATCAGATCATCTTCCATTGATGAGGTAGGTATTTTATAAGGTTCAACGACGTATCCTTTGATAAAGGTAGCAGCTATGATGGCGAATATAAGCGCTTCGCCCCATTCACGGGCCGTGGATTTTTTACGAGCAGGTCTTTTTTCTTTTGGGACATAAACGGTCGTTTTATCATTAGCAATCTTTACAAAATAATAGGGGAACAAAACCACTGCGTTGAATAATTCTTTAGAACTATATTTACCATATGCCCTTGCCAGGTTATAGAGTATACAGCCAAACATCACCAGGTTAAGCCCAGGCATTAAAAGAAAAAATATCCAGTACCACGGTTTTTTACAGATCTTTTTTTGAATGATCCAGATGTTATAAAAGGGGATCAAAGCAGCCCAGGCTGGCTGACCGGCTTTTGGAAACAATTTATACAAGGCATAATGGAACGGGATCAGAAGAGCAAGAAAAATCCATGGAAACATACTTACTTGGCTTTAATTGAATAGGTACAAATCTACATTTTTACAGATTGGTAACAACGGGGCTATCTTCATTTTATTCAAATAGGGTTCTTATAAAACATTAATTAACCATTATTTAGCGTTCGTTTACTATCTTTACAGTCAGAATTTAATTGCATGTCGACTTTTAGATCCTATATAGAACTGCTCAAAAACACCCTGGATGGATTGGATGCAGACCAGGTGGAAAAGGCTGTTCAGGCCTTTCTGCGGGTCCATCATGCACAAGGCACCATTTATATTTTTGGAAATGGTGGCAGTGGAGCCAGTGCCAGTCATGCTACCGGTGATTTTTTAAAAGGAGCCAGCTTTGGTTTGGAGAATCGTTTTAAGGTGATCTGCCTGAATGATAATATTCCCGCTTTAATGGCCATTGCAAATGATATTTCATGGGATGCCATCTTTGTGGAACAACTCAAAAATTTCCTGCAACCAAATGATCTTGTAATTGGCATTAGCGGTAGTGGGAATAGCAAAAATGTGGTGACAGCCATGGAATATGCCAGGGAAAGATCAGTTCAAACCATTGCCTTTTGTGGTTTTCGCGGAGGTAAGATCAAAGAACTGGCGGATATCAATATACATTCGAAAGCCATGGACATGGAAATTGCAGAAGATGTACACATGGTTGTTTTCAATATCATCAAAAAAGAAATGATAACCCGTTTACACAAGTCAACCTCCATGGGTGATCAATATGATGCCCGTATAAAATAATTGGGCGGCTGGCTGTTAGTTTCGGGTTCCCTTCCCATGTTCAAAAATTCTGCATATTTGCACAATGAAAAGTGTTTCATTCATCCTTTTACTAAGCGCATTTGTTCTGTCCTCCTGTGGTGAGAAAAAAAAGATAGATCCGAGATTCGATGATTCCTTATACGAATTGGTTGATAAAGGATTTTATAGAGGCAAAAAAGATCAAAAGACCTACATTAAAACCATGGGTGTCGATAATGTGAGTGATACCAGCAGCAAGGTCCAGTATTTTTATAAAGAAGTTCCTGCCATTGATATCCCCAGTTTTAGCAGGTTAATGCATGCAGGCTACTATGCCAGGGATAAAAATCAGGTATATATTTGGGAAACTTCTCCTGCCGGAGAAACTATCCAGGTATTGGAAGGGGCTAATGCCTCCAGTTTTAAGGTGATTGGCTACAAATGGGGTAAAGATACGAATGCCGTTTACTATGGCCCTAAAAAAATAAATGGGCTGAATCCTGCCTTAACAATTGCTATTTGCTTCGAGGAAATGGATAGCTCAATGATATACATCGATTTTATTCGTGATGACGATCAGTTATTTTATCAGGATAAAGAGATCAAAGTACCCCCGGGTGTTGATATCCAAAAGATCTATTGCAAGCTTGATCTGGTGGGGAATTCCTTCCTGGCGGTAGATGAAAACCTATATATGGTGAAGGATAATACCATGATTTTATACGAATAAGGTCCCTCTTTGCTGATAAAGACCCATAATTGTTTATCGTTAAATAAAAATACTCTTCTATATTTGTGGTTGAAAGTTTAATTTTCCATCAAATGAAAAAATTGATTCTACCTGCAATTATTGGCGTTTTTATAGCGTTTATGTTTACAAGTACATCCTGTAACGACAGAGTTTGCGTAAGATGTTACAAGATCGGTGATTCGACGGATATCAAGGACTATTGCAATTCTGATCCTAACAAAAGAAACGATTGGGTAGTAGAACAAACACATGCTGATTATAGCTGTGCGAATGTAGAAGAATAAAACAATGAAAAATATACGAACAGGCATTCTCCCAATACTGGCAGTTGCCTGTTTTTTTTATGCTTGTTCCGGTAGTTCTTCTTCAGATACCACTCCCCCCGTTATTCAACTGGATGATCCGGACAGCAATGACCTCATCATCAACGGAGATACAATCCGGTTTACTGGTACCATCAGCGACAATGAGAAGCTTCATAGCATGCAACTAACCATAGAGGGTATGCAAGGACAGATTTATCACACGTATATTCCTACGGTGGATGGAATGAGTACCTTTCATTTTGACACTCCCTGGCTGGTTTATGGCATCCCGTATGATACCACCGGATATCTTAACCTGATCGTTTCTGATCAAAATCAAAACTATGCCTATAAGCATTGGTATATGAGACTAAGGGATTGATCTTTGTTCAACTCCTTCTAAATACTATTTTTGCAGGGTAAATATCTTTCATGTCTAAATTCCACAGTCTTAGGGTAAGTGATGTTCGCAGAGAAACGGCAGATACCGTTTCTATCGCCTTCGATATTCCCGAAATGGAAAAGGATATCTTTAATTTCAAGGCCGGTCAATATGTTACTATTAAGGTGATGATTGATGGAGAAGATATCCGGAGGAGCTATTCGATTTGCGCAAGTCCTTTGGAGAATGAATTCAGGGTCGCGGTAAAAAAAGTAGCAGGTGGGAAATTCTCCGAATGGGCCAATAAAGGGTTAAAAGTGGGTGATGTACTGGAGGTAATGCCCCCCTTGGGCCATTTTACCCCTGATATTCAGCCAGGGAATACCAAGAATTATTTGCTTATTGCTGCGGGTAGTGGGATCACCCCAGTGGTTTCCATCTTAAAGACCATCCTTATAAAAGAGCCCGGAAGTCATGTAACACTTATCTACGGCAATAAAGGGAATGCCACCATTATCTTCAAAGAAGAGATCGAAGCCTTAAAGAACCAATATATGGGCAGGCTCACCCTTATTCATATCTTTTCAAGAGAACAACAGGATTCTCCCCTTCTTAATGGCCGGATTGATGGAACAAAATGTGCTGATCTTTGTAAGGTCCTTATTGATATGGAAGGCACCGATGAAGTGTACATTTGTGGACCCAATGAAATGACAGAATCCGTAAAGGATTGGTTGTTAACAACCCAATTCCCTCCATCCCGGGTATTTTTTGAGTTGTTTGGCACACCAACACCTACTGCAGGCTCCAAAGAAGTAAAGAAAGCGGAGATCATAAAAAAGTTTGCCGGCGATTTCAGCGAAGTGACGGTAATCCTTGATGGAAAAGAAACACATTTTGAGCTGGCAACCACAGGTGAATCCATACTCGATGCGGCTACCAGACATGGAGCTGATGCACCTTATGCATGTAAAGGGGCCGTATGTTGCACCTGCAGAGCCCAGGTAACTGAAGGAGAAGTGCAGATGGAACTGAACTATTCACTTTCGGATTCTGAAGTGGCCAACGGATTTGTACTGACCTGTCAGTCACATCCTACTACCCAAAAAGTGGTTATCAACTTCGACGTTGCATAAATTGAGTGGATAACTTGATCCCAATTGAATAAAATTTCTTTTCTTAGTTATCGTTTTAATTTTTTCCCTTGATCCAATGAAGAAAGTCTTGTCTGGTTTATTGATTACACTGTGGATGATTTCTTGTGGAAACAAAAAACAATCGGATAACCCTATTGAAAATGTTCAAAACATAGATCCTGAAACCGCTACTATTGAACAGCTGGATCAGATGATCTCGGCCGATCCCAATAATCCGATGTTCCTTTATTACCGTGGACTTCGTCATTCAGATGCTGAAGACTTTACGCTGGCGGTGACTGATTTTAGCAGATCGCTTGGTATTGATAGCTCCAAATCCCTGGTTTGGTTTAACAGGGGGGCCGCCAAGTTCTCGCTGGATGATTTTGACGGGGCTTTAAAGGATTATGACAAAGCCATTGAGTTAGAACCAGGTTATGTAGATGCATACTTTAATCGTGGAGCACTTTTTGATGCATTGGAGAAACCGGAAGAAGCAAATAAGGAATATTCGAAGGTGATCGAATTAAATCCGAATTATGTAGATGCCATCTATAACCGGGCGGTTAATTATTATTATTTGAAAAAGAATGACCTGGCATGCGACGATTTTAAAAAGGCAGCCGAACTAGGTGATGAAGATGCACAAAATGCTTATCAGAAATATTGCGTTATTAAACCGAAATAAAGAATAATAAACCCCTTGAAATATTTTCTATCCATATTCGCATTATCTATTTCGCTGAATGCATCTGCCCAGGTAAAATTTGACAGCGATGATCCGTATTGGATCTCGAATAATGGATTGGCAGAAGTAGTTATCTACGACAGTTATAAGGATGCGTTAAAGAACAAGAAATCGGCCTATAAACTCAACTGTATTGATGAATTGATTGGTAAAAACATTACCAAACTTGGAGGTTTGATCAATCTCCAGCTGATGAATCTGCAAAACAATACGATCACCATGATACCAAAGGAATTTGGGTTGCTTACCAATATGTATATCATGGTGAGTAAGAACAATCCCATCCAATATATCGACCCCGCCTTTGTAGAACAAACCAATTTGCTTTACCTCGAACTCTGGGGTACCAAGCTCGATTCATTGCCAAGACAGATCCAGTATATGAGTCGTTTGGAATTGTTGCGTATTATCGGGAATACAACTGATACATTGCGTATTTCAGATAGCATAAAACGAATTGCCAGTCTCAAGGAGATCATGATAACCGATGCGAATTTGTATAATTTTCCTTCATTTATTTGCCGTAGCCGAAAGGTGGGAACGGTAAGCCTTATCAATTGTAAGATCGATTCTATTCCGGAGGAATTACAGTGGATGGAAAATCTGAAAGTATTGAATCTGGAAGGAAATAATCTGAAGGAAATTCCGGGATGGATAAGAAATTGTAAGAACCTGGAAGTTTTGATCCTGAAAAATAATAAGATCGATAACCTGAGTGAATTTATTGCCCTGATGCCAAAGCTGGAGTTTCTGGATATCAGCGACAATCAAATGACCTTACCGGATCTGGATATTCTGCGTATCCTCTTCAAAACCAGGAAGGCAGTGGTGTTTAGTGATTATGAAAAGCTCCTCAAGGAACGCATCGGCGAACAAAAGTTAGAACATTAGGCTTGTTATAAAATGCGATGGTACGGACGGGCTATTACCCGTACCAATATAAAACCAACATTTACCATGAAAACCAAACTCCTCTTTGCTCTTATTTTTTGTGTTTTCTCTCTCCTTGAATCACATTCGCAATCGAGATTCGATTATTATGTAGCCGCCCCGGCTGGACTTTCATTAAGGGAAGAGCCCAATCAAAAAAGTAAACGTTTAGAGCTTATACCTTATGGAACTGAGCTAACGTCCATCTCATTTGCTCATGTTTATCCTGCTCAATTCGGTATTGATACTATCGATGGGTACGAATCATCATGGATAGAGGTCCAATACAACGAAAAATCCGGATACGTTTTTGCTGGTTATGTTTTACCAGTATCTCCTCCCGCAGAATTGGACAAAACATTGAAGAATTATTTAACCAGAATTTTCGGTCAACCGGTTTATAGGGATAGCTTCCCAAATACATATAAATTTGACAATGATGGGATTTATGGTATCAATTACAGGGACCTTTATAAAACAGGAGAAATATTTCTCACAGCATCCATGGAAGAAGCATGGGAATATTCTCTAACCGATATTAATTTGGGTTTTTCACAAGCATATCTTTGGTTTTATTTAATGGAACAAAAACTTATAGAAGGCCAACATGTGTTGCCTAAAATAAACTATCCATTAAAAGATGTATATAACGATTCTCTATCAATTAAACATGGGAAGGATTTTCATTTTTGGCAAGGCGATGAACTTGATGTTAGACTTGTGGATTGGTCTACCTATACTCAATATGTAAGATTTATTGGTCAAAATGGGAGAATTACGATTATCTGGGGAGGACATCTTTAAGTAGTTCGAAGTTTATGTAAGTGCTTAAACAAAAAAGCCCTCTTTTCAGAAGGCTTCGATATATTAAATGCAAAAAAGAATTCTTAATTAATCAAGATATCCTTTTACAGCTGCTCTTTTAAGCGCTTTTTCCAAACCAATTTTATTGATTGTTTTCATTCCTTTGGGAGTAACTTTTAAGGTTACCCAAATCTTTTCTTCTTCCCAATAAAAACGCTTCTTCTGTAAATTAGGATTAAATATACGCTTGGTCTTGATATTGGAGTGTGATACCTTACTCCCTACCATTCTGCGTTTTCCTGTGATCTGACAAATCTTAGACATAACTTTATTCTTGTGGAGTGCAAAAGTAGGGATTTGAGATGAAATTACAAAATAAACTACCAAATCGTTGATAAACAACCCTAATGCCCATTAGGAAAGGTCTCTGCCGTTAAAGCCATACTGGCCGCAAAAGCATTGTCATCTATCGAAAGCGGGACATTCTTCTCTTTGAACAACCCGATCAAATTCTCGGTAGGTAGGTTGCCCGTTAGGCTATCCTTGGCCATGGGACAGCCTCCATACCCTTTGAGAGCCGCGTCAAATTTTCGGCAACCTGCATTATAGGCTGCGTCTATATTTCGTTTCCAGTTAGTAGGTGTGGTATGAAAATGTGCCCCGAATTCCACTTCAGGGAAATTAGGGATCACATAGGAAAAAAGGTAATCAATATTCTCAGGGTTTGCTTCACCAATCGTATCACTCAACGCCAGTTTCCGGATCCCTATCCAGGCCAGCTTTTCTACCCACTCCCCTACTACCTCTGTACTCCAGGGGTCTTCATAGGGGTTACCAAAGGCCATCGAAATATAGACCACCAGGTCTTTGCCACTTCTATCAGCTATTTCTTTGATCTCACCAATCCTTGTAACGGTCTCGGCCATGTCGGAGTTGATATTTCGCTTGAGAAAGGTAGGCGAAACAGAAAATGGAAAACCCAAAATACTGATCTGTTCAAAAGCTTCGGCCCGTTCTGCTCCTTTCTGGTTTCCGATAATGGCCAGTAATTTCGTATTTGTATTAGCAATATCGAGTTGCTGAACCACTTCATCTGTGTCAGCCATTTGAGGCATTACTTTCGGACTTACAAAACTGCCAAAGTCAAGCACATCAAAACCAACCTTGAGCAGGCTGTTCATATATTTTACCTTTTTCTCCGTGGGAATAAACTCTGTAATCCCTTGCATGGCATCCCGCGGACATTCGGTAATGATGATTTTTTCTGACATGATTCGCTGCCGAAAATAACTATTTTTTTCGAGCCCTAATGGCCCTCATACATTCTTTCACAAGGCCTGGTCCGTTGTAAATAAATCCTGTATATAGCTGAACCAATGAAGCTCCGGCATCCAGTTTTTCTTTGGCATCTTTGCCTGTCATAATACCACCTGAAGCAATGATTGGAATTTTACCACCTGTTTCCTTATGCAAAAAATGGATCACATCCGTACTCTTTTTAGTCAGCGGTTTTCCGCTAATTCCACCTGGACCCAGTTTTTCAAGTGCCCGGCGTTTTTCGAGCAATCCACTCCGATCGATGGTTGTATTGGTAGCAATGACCCCGCTTAAATTGGTGGAGAAAGCAATATCCGCAATATCTGCCAATTGGTCCATCTCCATGTCAGGGGCTATTTTTAGAAGCAACGGTTTAGGCTTCCCTAAAGATTGATTGAGTTTTTGCAGTACATTCAATATATGGGTAAGGGGACCCTTATCTTGTAACTGCCGAAGCCCTGGGGTGTTGGGACTGCTTACATTTACCACAAAATAATCCACCACATGATACAAGGTCTTGAGACAATAAGCATAATCTGCAACGGCTTCTTCGTTTGGTGTCACCTTGTTTTTACCAATATTGCCACCAATAATAACATCAAAACGTTTTCTGTCACGTAAGCGTTCTGCCATTGCATCAGCACCATGATTATTAAAACCCATACGATTGAGAATAGCCTGGTCAGGTACCAAACGAAAAAGACGCGGTTTCTCATTACCTGGTTGTGCTTTTGGGGTTACAGTGCCTACCTCAATATGACCGAAACCAAAGTTGGCAAATTCATCAAAGATCAATGCATCTTTATCGAAGCCGGCTGCAAGGCCGATCCTGTTTTTAAACTTCAGACCGAATAATTCAACGGCATCGTTAGGTGTGGAAATATCATAAATGGCTTGTGTGATATCTTCGGCGAACGGACATTTGCAAATTTCCCGAAAATTATCAAAACTGAAATGATGTGCCCTTTCGGGTGACATGGAAAATAACAGAGGCTTGATAAGTTTATACATGTGAAATAAAACGCTGCAAGATAATTTGTATTTTTGATAAGAGCCAAGCGAATTATGAAAATACATTTAACAATACTCATTTCACTGCTGATTGGAACAAGCAATTATGCATCCATTCGGTATGTTACCGAATCCGGAGCCGGGGCAATGGATGGAAGCAGTTGGTCGAATGCTTTTCCTGGCACCTCGTTACAAGCCGCCATCGACGCATCGGGAACCAACGATGAAGTATGGGTTGCTTGTGGTGCCTATAAGACAACGACGGGCACTAACCGGAGTATTGCTTTTAGTATGAAAAACAACGTGGTCATCTACGGAAGTTTTATCGGAACAGAAACGGCCCTCTCCCAAAGAAATCTATCTTGTGGACCCTGCAGTGTGTTGAGCGGTGAGATCGGGCTCCCGGGACCTACAGATAATAGCTATAAGGTGATTCGTAACCAGGCATTGTTCTCTTCTGCCGGTATTGATGGATTTATTATCCGGGATGGTTATGATGAAAGAGCGCCTACATTAACGGATGGACTTGGAGGTGGGATCATAAATATAGGCAGTGGACCCGGCAATGTTTGCAGCCCCACCATTTCAAATTGTGTGATCACGAATAATCAGTAGGAATTTGGCGCAGGTATCTTCAATGATGGATACAATGGAGGAAATGCGAGTCCGTACATTTATAATTGTATTATCACCAACAATCTGGCAACTGGTGGAGGTGGCGGTATTGATAATTTTGGTTTATCGGGCAACGCAAGTCCTTTTATATGGAATTGCGTAATTGCACATAATACTGCACAGGATGCTGCTGGTGGTATGTATTGTTGGGGAGGAAGCGGCGGCAATGCAAGCCCTATCCTTTACAACACAGTTGTTGCCAACAACAATGTAATATTGGGTTTCGGAGGTGGGATCATAGCCGATCGATCTAATGGCGGTGGTGGCGCTGGTGGTGGATCTGGAAGTGCAAATGTGATTGCTTTTAGCTGCATTATATATGAAAATATAGCTAATACAGGTCCGCAATTCTTCACTTATGAAAATGGAGCCGTGATGGCCAACTACTCTGACATTGATTCTACCGGCCAGTTTGCTCCGCATGTTAGCCAGGGTACCAATTCGGGAAACATTGCTGCCGATCCCCTGTTTATAAACAGTCTTCTTCCCATTGGGGCCGATAGTTGCTGGATGACGGATGATGATGGCTATCAATTACAAACCGGTTCTCCGTGCATCAATACAGGTGATAGTGCCAGTGCAGTCGGTCCGGATCTGGCATTTAATGACCGGATCACAGGAACAAATATAGACATGGGAGCTTATGAATATGCAGGCTCTACGGGTGTCCAAACCGAAGAGAACCTTCGCGTCAACATCTATCCAAATCCGGTAAACGATCAGCTCCATATTATATCTATTTGTGATGATGAAGTGCTCATTATTAATTCCATTGGCGAAGTGGTCAAAAAAATGGATATTCTCTGGGGACTAAGATCGATAACTGTTACCGATCTGAAACCTGGTTTTTACTATCTATATTTTATACATCAGAAGTTCACGGAAAAGATGATCAAATTATAATTAAAGCTCAGACCATATTGCGCCTAATATCCGTTAGTCCTTTGATGAAAATAGTTTCTAATCTTTTTTTAGTAGGACTGTTAATCCTCCTTAG
>JANWKQ010000003.1 GCA_025451295.1 Flavobacteriales bacterium
GTACTACCCTCTTCAATCGCGATCTGGTAATCGCTGCTCATTCCCATCGAGATCTCTTTAAAGGCAGGGTTGTCTGCAAAATACGTAGACTTCATCTTATCGAATAAATTCTTCAAGGATTTAAATTCATTTCTGATCTGGTTTTCATCCGAGGTATTTGTAGCCATCCCCATTAATCCGCAAAATTCGAGACTTGGAAAATTTTCCATGCCATCGCATATTTCTATCAATTCCGCCTCGTCCAATCCAAATTTTGTTTCTTCATTGGCAATAGATACCTGCAACAATATCGGAACCTTATGCCTGAGCTTGATAGCCTGTTTCTGAATTTCCAATGTCAGCTTCCAGCTATCCACGCTGTGGATCATGGTCACAAATTGAATCACATATTTGATTTTATTCGTTTGAAGATGTCCAACCAGGTGCCACTGAATATCTTTTGGCAATTCGTTGTATTTACCAATCATTTCTTGCACTTTATTTTCACCGAAAATTTTATGCCCAGCATTGTAGGCTTCCATGATTTCATCTTCGGATCTGGTTTTAGAAATGGCAACCAGACTTACATGCGCCGGAATGGAGCTGCGTATTTTTTTTATTTCTTCGCTTATGGACATATAAATCTAGTTCTTCTTTACACGATAAAAAGTGGTGATCACATTTTTATCCGCTTTATAGTGATATGATTCTATACTTAAAATATCCTTCTTTTTGTCATAACTTAGCTTTACCTCGATCAGCATTTTCTCTTCATTCATATCCAACCCTTCTCCCGAAAGTACTTTTCCATCATAAACAGCTGTAAAAAAGACCATAATTGAATATCCTTCCGCGGGGTCGTATTCATTACCATAATGATAATATCCAACCATCGATTCATTTTTACCAGCTTTGATGAACAATTTATTGATGGGTCGCCAATCCTCTTTCGTTGGATAAAATTCACAATCGGATTCCTGATTACTGCATTCCCAATCGCCAATTAGAGGTGAATCGGCTGTAATTTGTTGGGCAAAAAGAGGCATAATGGCTGTTAAACCCAGCCAACATAAAAATATTTTTTTCATACAAGATTACTTTAAACGATTTGCGGCTCAAACATGCCTTTTAGCACCGATACCACTTTATCCACTTCCTCCTTTGTATTGTATTTGCTAAAAGAAAAACGAATGCTGGGGCGTTCACCTGCACATTTAATGCCGGCCAATACATGTGAACCCACATTGGAACCGCTTGAACAGGCAGATCCACCGGATGCACAAATACCCAAAATATCCAGTTTCATCAGGAACATTTCAGAATCTGGTGTGGATGGAAACTTCACATTTAATACTGTATATAAACTATTATCAGAAATATCTCCATTAAATTCAACACCCGGAATTTCTTCTTTTAGTTTTTGGATCATATGGTTCTTAATCCCACGAATATGCTCCTGGTGTGCAGTGAGATCACGATAAGCTACTTCCATAGCTTTGGAAAGACCTATGATCCCATAAATATTTTCGGTACCGGCTCTCATATTTCTTTCCTGAGAACCACCTGTTACCAAAGGCTTGATCTTTACATTCGAATGAATGTACAAAAATCCAATTCCTTTTGGTCCATGAAATTTATGTGCTGAACACGTGATAAAATCAACCGGGATCTCTTTCAGATTAATGGGATAGTGTCCCATTGTTTGCACCGTGTCGCTATGAAAATAGGCATTGTATTTTTTACAGAGCGTTCCTACCTCCACCAGATCGATCATGGTACCAATTTCATTGTTAGCATGCATCAAGCTAACCAATGCCGGACTGTCATCTTCTTTCAATAAGGTTTCAAGATGACTTAGATTTAGCTGACCTTTTGAATTCACCTCCACAAACTGGATGCGGATCTTATTTCGATGCCAAAGATCTTCCACAGTATGGGTAACTGCATGATGTTCGATGGTACTGGTGATCACTCTTTTTACACCCAAATCCTCCACCGCACAACGAATGGCCATATTATCCGCCTCAGTACCACCACTGGTAAAAAATATTTCTGCCGGTGAACAATGAAGGAATTCAGCAATTTTTTTTCTGGATTTTTCGATATGAGTTCTGGCTTCACGTCCCAACGCATGGATGCTACTTGGATTTCCAAAACAATTCCGCATAAGATTGGCCACTTCATTCACCACTTCTTCATCCATTGGGGTTGTGGCCGCATTATCCATGTAAATTTTACTCATCTTACTCGTAATATTTAGCTTTACAAAAATACGGAAATTCTTTATTATTTGGGGGCATGTCCCTCCGCCCTAGCCAATACCCTTTCCCTCGGTCCACCGGGCTGTTCGCTAAACTCCTCACCCTCCTATCGTCGGGTTGCGGGGTATCGCTGCCATCCCTTGCCCAATACATAAGCAAAGTACAGGTTTAAATATATGAAAGATGCAAGGATTCGTTGGGAGGCTGTAACGGGTCAGGATAGCCGTTTCCTACATTTGAGCTACATATAAATACAATTAAAAAAAGCCTTATGAAAACAAAAATACGGTCTCTCCAAAAAGCAACGGTTTCGGCTTTTTGTCTTTTGACCCTTACCATTTCTGTCAAATCCCAACATTCTACTCATCAAGATGGTTCTGTACATCATGATCCAACTCCTTATATTGAATATTCACGAGAGTTAAAGGATACTGTTTTAATGAATACCGATCATTTTTATATTACACTCGAAACTGGCTTCGGATTTAATCTTGGACCAACGGTCACCACTCAAGCAGGTAACCGATTTGAAACGAATGCGGCTCCATTCGATTTATATGATTTCTCAATGAGCACCCCAACAAAATTTAACCTTGGATATGCATATAAAAGTCATCACTTCGAAGGTTCGTTTGGAATGATGAGAGAAAGGCTGAATGTTTCCATTTTAGACGCAAATGGAACCAGAATTGTTGATTATCGGCGCAATCAAACTTACGGCTCCCTCACGTTCCGGTATTTTTATCGTTTCCCGATACGCATTCCACGCCTTAAAATGATGATTGGTGGAGAGATAGGTGGGGCATATAGACCAGATGGGTATATGCAGGAAAACGCTTATTCAGTTATAAGAGATACAGGATATACTATTAATGGTACCAATCGAACAAATCATAATTTTCAATTGGTTTTGGGGGTGAGTGCCTGTATGGATATCAAATTATGCAAAAATGTATCATTGAGTTTACTGGCCACTCTTCAGGGCAGTCCATTAAGAGGAACTGAATACCTGTTTAACTATACTTATCAGGGATCAACAAACCAAACTGCACAGGTATACTCAACACTTATAAATCTTAATTTAAATGCAGGTGTTAAAATTGACCTCTTTTGCCATAAGAAGAAAAGAGAAACGTATGATAAATACCAAATACAGGATCCCTATAGAGATAAATAAACGCTTCTAAGAAGGATCCGGCAAGATCCGCGAACAGGGAAATAACAAAGTCCTTGTTCGCGGATTTTTTGCTTTTGTTTTTTCCTACATTTGGCAGATGCATATGACCCATATTTTTTTTGTTTCACCCTCAAAAAATAGAAACAACCGTCATGTCTACTTAACCGTTCCGAGAAAGTATCTGCTCACCTTATTGCTGGGTCTGTTTGGTTTTGCCAGTACCTATGCCCAGTATGTACCCAAATACGAATACGCTAAAAAAATACGCGATACTGTTTTGATGAATACAGACCATTTTTATCTGGGAGGTGAATTGGGTTTTGGATTGAATCTCGGGCCAACCGCCACCATTATAGGAGGACCGCGAATGGAAACCAATGCCGCACCATTTGAGATGTTTGATTTTTCTCTAAGCTCCTCCACCAAATTATATGCCGGCTATGCATATAAAAGCCATCATTTCGAAGGGGCTATTGGTCTGGTACGCGAAAGGATCAACATTTCAATTCTCGATAGTTTGGGCGGAAGGGTGATTGATTATAACCGTGGAAAAACTTATGCTTCGCTAACCTTCCGATACTTTTACCGGTTTCCAATAAAAATTCCCAGAATGAAAATGATGATGGGTGTTGAAATCGGAGGTGCCTATCATCCAAAATTTTTTCAATCGAATCCTCATTTTACGATCAACGATACAAGTTATGTGATCAGTGCTTCGCTGATCAAGAGTCATGATTTTCAACTGGTGATGGGTATAAGTGGTAGAATGGATATCAAGATCTTTAAAAATCTTACCTTAACGCTGGTTACCACCCTCATTGGAAGTCCAATGAAGGGATCGGAGTATGCTTTCAATTATTCTTATCCGGGATCAGGGAACCAAATGGCTCAGGTATACGGGAGCATCCTCAATCTCAATTTTAATGCAGGTTTAAAATTTGATTTCTTTACGCATAAGAAGAAAAAAGAAACTTACGATAAATTGGGAATTGAAGATCCATTCAGGGATAAATAAGACGATAAAGGGCTCTTAAGGAATTACTTTTCTTTCTGGATCAGAATTTTCTGACTCACTTTATCAGAAACGTGAAGCTCCACACCATCGTTCACAATGAGAAGACTGTTATCGTAATCATATACCTTCAGCAACTTCACAATTGCTCCGGGCATCAGCCTTACACTTTCCAGATATTGTAAAAAATCCGGGGTATGCTCCTTCACGGCGATAATGGTGCCCATTTCCATGGGCTTCAGATCATCCAGGGTGAGGTCCTTGTGAAACACCATGTTGCCCTGCTTGTCTGGAATAGGGTCACCATGCGGATCCAGTTTGGGTTTTCCTAAAAACAGATCAAGTTTGTCAATCAGGTTTTCATCATGAATATGTTCGAGCTGTTCTGCGATTTCATGGATCTCGTCCCATTTAAATCCAAGTTTATCCACCAGGAAAACTTCCCATAAACGATGTTTACGAACAATGAGGGCTGCTATTTGCTTACCTTTCTTGGTGAGGGTAACCCCCTGATATTTTTCGTAATGCACCCATTTTTTCTTTGCCATTTTCTGAACCATATCAGTTACAGAAGACGCTTTGGTTTTTAAAACATCCGCAATAGCGTTGGTAGATACAGGAACATTATTTTTACCTGTTAAGTGGAAAATAGACTTTAAATAATTTTCTTCAGAATGCGTTGGCATAGATATGAATCAAACAAAAGTTAAAAATAGTACATTTATTTACTTTATCAAGATAAAAACCCAAAATTTGCCTTTCGATTATGATCCAGGGCGACAACATACGGATATGAAAAAATTAAAAATAGGGATCGTTTTATATCCTACATTTGGTGGTAGTGGAGTTTTGGCAACTGAGCTGGGATTGGCATTAGCCAGGAAAGGACATCAGATCCATTTTATTTCATACAACCAGCCGGCACGACTCGATAATTATATTGAGAATGTCTTTTATCATGAGGTACTCATACCTACTTATCCGCTTTTTGATTTTGCGCCTTATGAAGTTGCACTTACCAGTAAGCTGGTAAATGTAACCTTGAATGAAGGGCTGGATATTATTCATGCGCATTATGCCATTCCTCATGCTTCGGCTGCTTATATGGCCAAGCAGATCCTGCTCACTCATGGTATCAATGTCCCCATCGTTTGTACGTTGCACGGAACCGATATTACACTGGTTGGCCGGGACAGCTCCTACAAACCTGTGATCACCTTTGCCATCAATCATTCAGATGCAGTGACGGCGGTTTCACAGAGTTTAAAAAATGATACCCTCAGCCATTTTGAAATTACCAAGGAGATCAAAGTGATCTATAATTTTATAGAGGTGGCTAAGTATGTATATAACCCGGATGAGTGCATAAAAAAGATCATCGCCCCTGGTGGGGAAAAACTCATTATGCACATGTCAAATTTCCGGCCGGTTAAAAGGATTCCCGATATCATCAGAGCATTTAAGATCATTCGTGGAAAAATTCCCGCAAAGCTGATCATGATCGGGGATGGACCCGAACGTCAGACAGCCGAAGACCTGGCGCATGAATTGGGAGTTCAGGAACATGTGAATTTTATTGGCAAAATAAAATCTGCCGAACAAATATTACCATGTGCAGATCTGTTTATGCTTCCTTCCAATGCGGAGAGTTTTGGTCTTTCATTGCTCGAAGCAATGGCTTCAGGGGTGCCAGGCATAAGCACAAATGCTGGTGGAGTACCTGAAGTAATGATACAAGGTAAAACCGGATTTTTAAGTAATGTTGGTGATTACGAAGATATGGCAAAGAATGCCATTTATATTCTGGAGGATGAAACAAGATTCAAAGAATTTAAAAACAACGCAAAAGAAAGGGCGAAATTTTTTGATATAGCTAATATACTTCCGCAATACGAGGAATTATATCTTCAGTTGGCTTTAAAAGCTAAAGATCTACCAACTGCCTGAGGAACCTCCTCCTCCGCTTGATCCTCCACCCCCGGAAAATCCACCACCGCCTCCGCCACCAAAACTTCCGCCTCCGCTTCCCCAACTCGAACCTCCACCCCAGGTTGATCCGCCTGACCAGCCACCGCCACCGCCTTTTCTTGACAAGACACCAACCAAAACAAAAAAGAAAAAGAAAGCAAAAAATATGCCCAGGGTAAACAAATCAGATCCCCCCGAACTTTTTCTTTTTCCCTTAATATGGTACGACCCATCAATTGCTTTTAAAATTGACTGAACACCTTTTAAAATACCCTGGTCAAAATCGCCCTGTTTAAATTGTGGAATGATCTCGTTCTGGATGATATCCTGGGTTTCCAAATCCGTTAGATCGGCTTCAAGTCCATAACCAACTTCTATTCTTACCTTGCGATCAGATTTGGCAACCAACAATAATACACCATTGTTGTTTTCTTTTGAACCAAGCTTCCATGTGTTATACACTTCATTTGCGTATGCTTCGATCGTGCTTCCTTCAAGCGAGCTAATTGTATAAACCACTACCTGATTAGAGGTATTATCATAATGTTTTTGTACAAGTGTAGTTATCGTATTCATGGTTTCCTCCATGATAATACCGGCATCGTCTATTACCCAACGGCCCACAGTATCCGGGATCGGAGGCTGCGCATAAATATTAGCCAAAGAACCAAAAAGGAAAAGAATAAAAGAAATTAGTTTAGTCTTCATTTTAAATTAAATATTTTAGTTTATCGCTACCAACTACCCGAAGATCCGCCACCACCGCTAAATCCTCCACCACCAGAAAATCCACCAAAGCCTCCTCCACCGCTACTCCATCCGCCGCCACCGCCGCCACCGCCGAACCAGAACCCTCTGCCACTTCCACCTGAACGACCACTTCCCCCACTTTTTCCAAACATGGCCTTGAAGATGATAAAGAGTATGGTCAATCCAACCACGGCACCTATACCAAATACCGGTCCGCCAAAACTGCTTCCAACAAAATATCCAAAAATATCGATGATGATGAGTATAATATAGGATGTGCACCCCTTGGCAGCTCCACCGATAAAACAAAATACGAGCAGAAGTATAATGGTCCACCAGCTCGACTTAAAGTCGAACGAATTCTTAGATTTGCCAGATTCATACGTTCCCTGAATTCCTTTCAATATGGCCTGTACACCTTTTAGTACTCCTTCATTATAATTTCCCTCTTTAAATCTTGGCACGATTTCCTGCTGGATAATATCCTGCGTTTCAAGATCTGTTAGATCAGCCTCAAGACCATAACCAACTTCGATGCGCATTTTATGATCGGTAAATGCAATCGCCAGTAAAACACCATTGTTATTTTCTTTGGTGCCTGGATTCCATTTATTGAATACCTCATTGGCATATTGCTCGATCGTACTTCCATCAAGCGAAGAAAAGGTATAGACCAACACCTGGTTGGTGGTTGAGTCAAAATGCATTTTAACCAACGTGGTTATGGTGGACTCTGTGGACTCATCGATGATATTGGCATCATCAATTACCCATCGTCCTGCCGGATCTGGAATGGGAGGTTGTGCCCATACAACAACGGGAAAAACCATTAACCATAAAAATATTTTAAAGAGGCGCTTCATTCAACTCAAATGTTTTCACGCAAATGATCAGATAGTTCATTTCCACCTTCTCCGGTTCTGTTCATTTTATAGGTCAGCAGGATCTCAGTTATTTTTGAGATCGAACTAGTGAATGCTTCCTCGAAGGCTTTTCTTTTTAAGGCGGGTTTCATTTCTTCAATGACTTTTAACCATTCATCCTCCGCAATTTTTTCTTTGAGCCCTTTGTCAGGTAAGATCTCAATTTTATGTTCAAATAAGCTAATGAATATAAGAATACCCGTTCTGTTTTTTGTTTCGAATAATTTATACTCACCAAAAACACGTTCCGCCATAGCAGCTGATCTTTGTTTCATTTTTTGCCGGCTAACGACGGTACGCTTCATAGCAGGAATCATACTAAATAACAAATATCCAAGTGCACCGCCCACTGCAATCGCTCCTATAAAAAGCCAATTGTTCTGAAGAAGAAAATGTTGATACCAGCCCATGAGACTATCATATCCCAGAATACCCAAAGCGGTCATACTGGCTCCCAATAATGCTCCCTTTAATCCGGCTTCTGAATAGTCATCACTGCTGGTCATAAATACCGGAACGATCTCGGCATTTATTTTTTTCTCTGCCTCACCAACAGCTATGGTTATTTTTTCCTGTGAAGATTTGGGTAAATAATTTTCAACTTTCATATACGGTTATTTTAATTCGATGAAGTTTGGATAACATTTTCAGTTTTGTTTAATTCTGCAGGGGTATAATTTCCCAGTTGGTCGATCTCAAAGATGACAATTCCGTTTTTTCCGGTATAATAACTAGGGGTAAATTTAGCGCCCCATACTATTTCTTCAAATATATAGGATGTATTCGCGTGAATGGTTTGTGCATAGGCGTCATCATGTGCTTTCACGATCAGCATTAATTCTGCATTGCCTATTTTAAGGTCTTCTGAGGTTTTATTGTACAAAGGACTGTCGGTTGTAATAGGATGAACAATGGTCCAGCTTAACGGTAAATATTGTATTTTGTTTCTTTCCAAAGCCAAATTAAGAAATACCCTTTTGTTATTTCCATTATCATCTGCATCCATCGAAAAAATAAGTGTTGCCTCAACCTCAACAATATTTGTTCTCCTCTGATTGGCCAATCGTACCTGAAGGCTATTGATATTTTGATAAGGTGCAATGATCGCTTTCTCCGAAAATTTATAGCCTGGAACCGGACGTGAAAAACGGGTATAGCAAAGCCCTGTCATGATCGCAAAGATCAAGATACCAAACAATGCTTCCATTGAAGTTAAAAAGTTGCTCCAGAAAGAATCGGGATGAAGTACCCCATAACCAACCGTGGCCAGCGTTTGTACACTAAAGCTGATACATTCCAGATATTGATATATAAGACTATGATCAGCTTTTATATGGATTTTCCCAGGACCCAATAAAAAATAAAGACTCCCGAAAAAAACATTCACTCCTGCGTAAAATCCACATACAAACAGAAAAAACTTTTTCCAAGTCATCTGTACAAGATCCACATAAATGCTACGGATGGTATTTATTCTAATAATATTGAAACTACCATCCTTATTTACCAGTCGTTTATTCCCTTCGGCATAACTTTGTCCGAACCCAAGTTCTACATTCTCTTTACCGTATTTTTGGAATAGCGATTTTTTTGCCTTCATAAAATGATTGTACCAATTAAAAGTATAAAATTTAATCTACCCGAGTCAACAAAAGACTGAATCAAAAAATCAGTCATTCGTAACGAAAACGGATCAAATATGATCAGTTATGTTATTGTTGGCTAGCCAGATATAGTTTTTACATTACTTTATACATTAGGTTTACCACAAAAATCATTATTTTATAGTAACTTGCTTTCACTTTTAATGCCCACAAAGTACGTGAAAATGAAGATTTATAATTACAGTAAGAAAATTATTGCTGGCTTAGGTATCTGGCTGGCATTTTCCACAAATGTTTCAGCACAAAATTGTCCAAACGCAGATTTCTCCATGGGAGATTTTACAAACTGGCTTGGATTTACCGGCATTTGCTGTCCAATTAATATTCCAACACCTGGTATTGTTCCGGGACGACATACCATTATGACGGGACCGGGCGCAGATCCGTATACCTTTGGAGCCTTGCCGCTTGTTTGCCCGGGATATACATTTTCAGCACGACTCGGAAATGATGGTGGGAACCATGAAGCAGAAGGGCTTACATATCCGGTTCTAGTAGATGCTTCCAATGCCCTTTTTATTTTAAAATTTGCAGTGGTATTACAAGAGCCAGGTCATCTGCCAAGTGAGCAACCCAGGTTTGAAATACAAGTAAAAGATCAATTCGGAAATATTATTCCCTGCACCGAATATCTGATTGCAGCGGCTGGGAGTATTCCAGGGTTTCAAACCGGTGCCGGATCTCATATTTATCGCAACTGGACCACATTAGGAATAGATCTTACTGCCTACATTGGTCAATCGGTTACGATCGAAGCCAGAACCGGAGATTGTACTTTTACTGCACACCACGGATACGGTTATCTGGTTGGCGAATGTCAGCCCCTGGAAATTGCGGTGCAATATTGTCCGGGTGATACCATGGCTATTTTAACTGCACCCGATGGGTTTCAACAATACCAATGGTCAAGCGGTGACACTACCCAATCTATTGCAGTAAATGATCCAGACAGTGTGAACTATTCCTGTGTTATTACTTCATTCAACGGATGTACAGCTTCTTTAATGACCGTTATCGATCCAATTGTGATGGAGGCCGGGTTTACTTTTGCACCACCATGTGAATCAACATTATTTACTGATACATCAACCATCAACTATACCACCATCACACAGTGGGATTGGAATTTTGGTGACGGTGGTACAAGTACCGCTCAACATCCGGTATATCAATATTCCACACCAGGGATTTATAATGTACAACTTATTGCCACTTCTTCCGCCGGATGCAGCGACACGATGATACAAGTATTAAATATAGAAGAAGATCCTACTGCGGATTTTATTGTACCTACCAATTGCGGATCAACTGTGATCTTTAATGATTCATCTTTTGTTGCAGGACATACAATTGTTAACTGGCAATGGAATTTTGGTGATGGCGGTGCTGACAGTGTGCAAAATCCACAACACGTGTTCGGAACTGATTCAACGTATCAGATCCAATTGGTTGCGTATGATGAAAGAGGTTGTTTTGATACAATTGTTCAACCTTATACAAGCAACCCTTATCCTTTAGCTGATTTTAATTTTACGGATATATGTGAAGGAACTTCAACAGGCTTACTTGATTCCTCCACAGTAAACATTACCAACGTGGTTGGCTGGAACTGGGACTTTGGCGGTTTGGGAAATTCAACTTCGCAAAATCCGGGTTTCACTTTTCCCGGAGATGGAAGTTACGCGATTACGTTGATCGCCACTACATCGGGTGGATGTACCGATACCATTACGCAGATTGTTCTTGTTTATCCATTACCTGAGCCAACCTTTACGGCTCCTCCCGTATGTGAAGGATTCACAACAGCATTCACGAATGGTTCTACGATTCCATCAGGCACCATTACCAACTATAACTGGAGTTTTGGAACCGGAAGTTTACCTGGAAGTACACAAACAAATCCCGGACCTATGTATCCTGGGGATGGGAATTATATTGTAACATTGGTTGCCACTTCTGATAAAGGTTGTATTGATTCTGTAATGATCTCTATTACCGTGTATCCGAATCCTGAACTTACATTTACAGGAAGTCCATTGGCAGGATGTGCTCCTTTAACAACCACCTTTGATAATCAAAGCACTATTCCTATTGGATTTATTGTGGGTTATGACTGGACATTTGAAGGAGGCGGAACTTCTACATCTGCAGATCCATCCAATCTTTTCCCTACAACTCCGGGAACCTATGATGTAACCTTATATGGTATTTCTAACTATGGTTGTGATACGAGTATTACTTTAACCAATTATGTAACTGTGCATCCTGATCCGGTAGTAAATCTTGGTGTTGATGATAGTCTTTGTGAAAATGCTACACTCATTTTAGATGCAGGCAGTGGATTAACTTCCTATTTATGGAGCACGGGAGCAACCGGCTCTACGATTACACTCAATGGTGGTACAGGTGGTACTTATTGGGTAACCGTTCAAAATAGTTTTGGTTGTTTAGATTCGGATACCACTTTTATTAAAAACACATTGCTTCCGATCTTCTCGATCAATGATATTATTGTTTGCGAAGGCGACACTGCCTACCTTGGCATCAAAGATACGGCAACAGAAACCTATTCGTGGATGTTAACGGGCTTACCTTTTAGCACCAATCATGAGATCTATACAACACAGGCCGGTCTATATGTGCTGGATGTAACCAATTATTGCGGAACAACCACCGATAGCGCAGAAGTGATCTATGTGCCAAACCTCATCACCCTTGAATTGCCAAATGTGCTTACACCAAATGGTGATGGTGACAATGATCTATATGAACTCCCCGAATTGATCGATGCAATTTCGTTTAAGCTGAGCATTTTTGACCGATGGGGTGTTTTACTATTTGAATCAGAGGATCTCAACAGCTCATGGAATGGCGAGGCGAATGGAATAGTGTCACAGGGAACTTATTTTTCAGTTCTCAGCTATATTAATTGTTATGGTCAGGAAACACAAAAGACCAGCACAATTACGGTATTCCCATAATAAGGGTAGACAGTAACAGCGGTGAAGTTGGACGCAAAAAAATATTAGATATGTTTCTCCGCGTGGTAGGAGGACCTTACCAGCGGACCACTTTCAACATAACGAAGTCCTTTTTCAAGACCTACGTTTTTGTAATAGTCAAATTTTTCAGGCGTAATAAACTCAACCACCTCCAAATGTTCTTTGGTTGGCTGAAGGTATTGTCCAAGTGTCATGATCTGTACACCAACTGTTACAAGATCATCCATCGTTTCCCGGATCTCTTCTTCTGTTTCCCCCAGGCCAAGCATAATGCCCGATTTGGTAACCACACCTTCGTCACTCAGTCTTTTTAAAACCTCGAGGCTTCGATCATATTTTGCCTGGATTCGAACTTCTTTGGTAAGTCTGCGAACTGTTTCCAAATTATGCGAAACAATATCCGGTTTTACATCAATGATCCGTTTAAGATTTTCCCATTTACCCTGAAAATCCGGGATCAATGTTTCGATTGTAATTCCAGGATTTAATTCACGAATTTTTAAAATGGTTTGTGCCCAGATCTCCGAACCTCCGTCTTTCAGATCATCCCGATCCACACTGGTGATCACGGTATGCTTCAACTTCATGAGCTTTACTGATTTGGCCACACGCAACGGTTCGAATGGATCTGCATCCATCGGTTTACCGGTGGCCACAGCGCAAAAACCACATGACCGGGTACATACATTTCCGAGGATCATGAAAGTGGCAGTACCTGCACTCCAGCATTCCCCCATATTCGGGCAATTACCACTTGAACAAATGGTATGCAGTTTATGTTCTTCTACAATATTTCTTACTTTTTTATATTCTTCCCCAATGGGTAATTTTACCCGAAGCCAGTCTGGTTTCTTTTGCTTTTTGATCCCTGCATTCGCGGGGACTGAATCTTCCGAAACAGGAATGTATTGAGACATTGTTTTTGAAGTGTTTCACAAAGATATAGTAAATTCGTGGGGAATTAAAATGAATGATGATGAGCAAAATGCAGATCATATATACTGGGGAACTCAGAAATAAGGCAACCCACTATTCAGGCGCAGAATTAATAACGGATGCCCCTGTAGACAATCATGGAAAAGGAGAATCTTTTTCACCGACCGATCTTTTATGTACCTCTTTGGGTACATGTATGATCACTATTATGGGTATAAGGGCGGCAAAATTAGGTCTAGCTTATGAAGGGGTAAAGGCGGAAGTGCTCAAGTATATGTCAATTGATCTTCCGCGAAGAGTGGTGAAAGTAAAAATCAGGATCAACATGCCGGCCAACTTAAAGGATGCTGCCGAACGGGCTGAAATTGAAAAAGCAGGCCTGGAATGTCCGGTTGCACTCAGTCTTCATCCTGATATTGAACAGGATGTTGAATTTATTTATCCGTAAAAGGGGAAATTATTCCTACAGGCTTTTGCCGACATTCTTCTCGATCACCATGGTATGGCTACCTCCGAAGGCATCACAACCACCATCTGTGGACTTACAGGAGTAAAAAGAAACAGATCCCAGGAAGATCATAGCTGCAACAAAAAGTACTTTTTTCATAACGATTGATTTTAAATGCCGGAAAGGAACAAGCTTTCCAACGGATTAATAATAACTTGGTTATACGGAAATATGCCAGCTCAAAAACCGGCAAAACAACTAAAAAATCTTATAAAGATTTGCCAACCTGGTGGGTAGGTACACTACCATATGCAGGACAAGTCTCCGAAGTTTTGCAAGATTGCATAACAGCAGCTCCAAAAAATATTACGGCGGCGAATAATATTACTTTTTTCATTTTCACAATCGATAGTTATTAAGACAAATTTAAGTGTTTATACGGAAAATAAAAATTTGGGTTTGTTAAGTTTTTAACAAACAAGGTCCCAAATCTTTCTTTATAACGATATTTGGATCAAAATTCGTATAAAGCCTTTGGAAACACCCGTCAATACTGAGATAAAAATAGAAGATGGCTGGAAAATGGAGCTCCAAAAGGAGTTTCAAAAGCCTTATTTTCAAGAATTAAGGAATTTTCTGATGGGGGAGAGAAAGGCTCATACCATTTATCCAAAAGGCGGACATATTTTCAGGGCATTTGATGCTACCCCATTTTCAAAAGTAAAAGTAGTATTGATTGGTCAGGACCCATATCATGGGCCAAATCAGGCTGAAGGATTGTCATTTTCGGTTGCATTGGGGGTAAAACCACCACCTTCTCTGGTGAATATTTATAAAGAACTCAGGGAAGATATCGGGTTCCAGTTTCCTACCCACGGACACCTCATTCATTGGGCGGAACAAGGGGTGATGATGCTTAACTCGGTGCTTACTGTGAGAGCTAATCAGCCAGGATCGCATCGCGACAAAGGATGGGAACACTTCACGGATAAGGCCATCGAAACGGCTTCCCGCCATAAGGATCACCTGGTTTTTTTATTATGGGGAAAATATGCCCAGAATAAAGAAACTCTGATCGACGGTTCAAAGCATCTTATCCTGAAGGCTGCCCATCCATCACCTTATTCTGCAGCAGCCGGTTTTTTCGGATGTAAACATTTTTCGAAGACGAATGCCTATTTAAAAGAACACGGGATTGAGCCTGTGGATTGGCAATTGCCACTTTGATTCCGTAAATTTGGATAAATACAGGAACAGGTTGACCAGGTTTAAGATTTTATTTTTCCTGACATTTATTTCGGCATTCAGGCTGCAGGCTCAGTCTTTTGAGGCTCAATACCATGTTACCTGGCAAGACTCCAAAAAAACAAAGATCGATGAAGTTCAGCAGATAAAATCCGAGGCTGATCTCTTTAATTCCATTAAAAAAACATTAATAGAATTTTATAATGACGGATATCTCCTGGCCAATGCAGATAGTTTTTCACTAAGCGATAAAACCTACCATATTTATGTATCCAGCGGAAAAATATATAAATGGGCACGGTTAAAAGCAGGGAACATTGATGAAAAAGCACTTAATCAGGCAGGCTTCCGAGAAAAAATATTTTTTCATGAACCGATCAGCTATAAAAATTATTACCGGCTTCAGAAAAAACTCTTTGCTTACTATGAAAATAATGGCTACCCCTTTTGCGCAATTCTGGTTGACAGCGTAAAAATAAGTGAGGATGGCATTGAAGGAGTCCTGAATGCACAAAAAGGAGAAAAGATCCTGATTGATACGATCATTAATACTGGTAAGGCGAAGATCGCCCCGGGTTATTTGCATGCATATCTCGGCTTAAGAAAAGGAAAGCCTTACAATGAATCAGAAGTAAGAAAAATTCAGAATCGCATTCGGTCACTTCCATTCGCAACCATGGGGCAAAAACCCATCATCGAATTCGAAGGTGGTAAGGCCCGGATCGTACTCAACATCGACAAGCGTAATGCCAACCAATTCTATGGTATCATCGGGATCATGCCCAATAATGATAAGGACGCACAATTCCTGATCACCGGTGATGTAAGATTGCGTCTGCAGAATTTGCTGAGACGCGGAGAAATGATCAGTATACAATGGCAACGTTTACAAACTGCCACTCAGAATCTGAAAGTAGATCTCATGTATCCGTATCTAATCAATACCCCCATCGGTCTGGAGGGGAAATTTAATTTCTATCGGATCGATACTTCCTTCTTTACGATAGGCTTACAGGTTTCAGCTTTGTATATGCTCAAAGGAAGCGATCATCTTAAACTGTTTTACAATTTCAATACAACTCGAAAGATCCTCGACGAAAATGGAACATCTACCATCCCGGGCATCAATAATATTGATGTGCATTATTACGGACTTGGATTCCAGTTTGAAAGAACAGATTTCAGATTAAATCCGCGAAAAGGATGGAATGCTTATTTCAGTGGCGCATTAGGCACTAAAAATTTTATTGCTGGCCCACCTACAGATACGGTGAATCCAACCGATACCACCACTGCTAAAAATCAACTGCAGATGCAATTCACCGGCAATGTGGAATATTTTATTCCATTTGCCAAAAGATTCACCGTTAAACTAGGCGCAAGGGGTGGATATGTTTTCAATGATAATTTGTATTCAAACGATCTGCTCCGAATTGGCGGCCTCAATACACTACGCGGTTTTGATGAAGAAAGCATTTATACTAATTTGTTTGGGATCGGGACAACGGAGGTGCGATTTTTATTTGACGAACGATCTTATGTAAATGTTTTTTGCGATGCCGGTTATTATCAGCGAAGGACGAGAAGTGGATTTTCTGATTCTTATGTCATCGGGTTCGGTGCCGGGATCACTTTTGATACCAAGATCGGGATCTTTACTTTTAACTATGCATTGGGCTCACAGCAGGATTCACCGATAGATATCAGAAGGTCGAAGATCCATTTTGGATATATTAATTATTTTTGAGGATGAAGTTGTTAGCAAGCCTTGTGTTTTTTATTTTTTTCTTACCCGTTGGATATTCTCAAATCCCGGTTTGGCAGGGCTTCGAAATGGACTGGACCTATAATCACCGCATCAATCGTTTAGGAAGTTATATTTACCAGGACTCTGTTTTCAATACAGCTGCAACAGGTCTGGGTCGTGACAGTGGCTGGTTCAACACGCATTATTTAATGATCCCAAAACCCGGTAGACAATACTATGAATTTAAGATCAGCAAACGGATCGAAGCCAAGGAAAATCAAATGATCCAGATACAGATCGATACCATATTGCCTCTTTCCTACCATCATTCGATTTTTTATCTGAATGGCTTTGATCTCATCGCCAACAATGATGCTGATAAATTACAATATATGCAGCTTGGTGTAAAAATGGTGAAAGGAGATTTTGACACCACCTATTTACGCATCAATATTTCACTGATGTTCAATTGCCAGAGCATCGAATGCGACTGGCTTAACAATGATGTGGAATACGATTTTAATTTATTTATTGGTTGCATTTCGTTTCCGAGTGAAGATTATATCTCCTATGTGAAAGGAGAAATATACAATGGTACCGATACGTGGACCCGAAAAGTCAACAATCAGGCAAGCATTCTTGAATCAGGCACAGAGGTGCCCAGATTCATTACAGATTTGAAGATCTCCTTGAACAAAGCGCATTGGTACAGTGGAATTAGCATGTATATTAATTCAAACAATGCAGCAGGGATGAAGTTTGAACAATACAAAAAGAAGATGAAAAGGAATGCTTACTATAAACCTCATGGTAATTTCAGTAAAAAATCGAAAGGTTCGGCCATGTATGAGATGAATGGGATCTCATTAACACATCCGGAGGCGGTCGTACGAAATGCGAAGGAGTTCAAGGGTGGAATTGTGTGGAAGGGAAATAACCGGAGTGCACATAGCCGGGAGGCAATGAGATCGATGTCGATCAAATAATTTAAAAAACTTTTAGTGTCCAATCCGACAGATTCCTGCCTGCGCAGGAATGACGTTGGTTAATAGTTTCAGATCTTCGGACCACTGAGTGGTCCGAAGATCTGAAACCCTTCTTAGCCGTCATCCCTGCGGAGGCAGGGATCTGTTGCAAAAAACTGTAAAATACTTTACATTTATTTCAAACTGCTATATATGGGAAAAGGAGGAGGTATTATATCATCACCAACAAGAACCGGACTGTATTGTATATTGGTGTAACGGCTAATATCATGAGGAGAATGTGGGAACACAAAAAGGGTCTGATCGTGGGCTTTGCTAAAAAATACAACTGCGTCGATTTAATATATTTTGAAGGACATTGGGATATAACCGATGCTATTACCAGAGAAAAGCAGATGAAAAAATGGAAAAGGGAATGGAAGTTGAAACTAATTAAGCAAGATAATCCTGATTTAGTAGATTTGTCAAAAGATTGGTTCGATGAAAATGGAGAGCTAATCAACTACGACTGGCATTAACAAACACAATGAAAAAAGTCTACATAGGGATTCTTGCCGCATTTGCCTCCGCCATTTCGGATATACTTCTCCTCTACCATCCGAAATTAATGGAGAAATACGATAACTATCAATTCCTTTTCGAAGTAAACGGTAATGCGAATACCACCGGCTGGGTTTTAGGTATGATTTGTCTGCCGCTGCTTTATTTGGGCTACAAGGGAACCAAGGAAATAGCCGATGGATCTTCAAAACAGGCATTGGACCGCACCGACTGGGTGGTGATGTTTTTAATCGCCCTGGGCTGTGTTGTACATTCCGTCTACCATTTTATACCCTTATTCCATCTCGAGAAAAAAAGTCTCGTGGTTACCGAGATCACTTCCATCAAGCTCGTGGAACTGGTATTCGTTGCCTTCTATCTTATGTTTTGTATGATGGTTTCTATTCAATCACTCAAAAAGAAAAATACGCTATTATATGCCAATCGTTTTTTTAATCCCTTGTTCTGGATGATACTGGTGGCGATTGTTTTTGCAATCACACCCAGATATGGTGGATACCTCGCAGTTTCAGCTTTTAATATGTCGATAGGATTTTATTTTGTGGGGATTGTTTTGAGTGGGAAGAAGGTTAGCAGGGAGACAGCGGCTACCACCAATTAACCTGTAGTATAAACCCTACTGAGTTATCCCCTGCACTTCTATAATTTTGATCTCTACTCTTCTATTCAAAGTATGTTCTTCTTCGTTGCACGTAATCCCATCGTCGCATTGGTTCTTAAGTTTGGTTTCGCCATAACCAATCCCAATCGCTTTTTCGATGGCAACTCCTTTTGAGATGAGATAATTAACGGCCGATAAAGCCCTCTTCTGCGATAAGCTCAGGTTATACTTGTCTGAGCCACGTGAATCCGTATGGGCACTTAGTTCAACCTTCGCTCCTGAATGTAAAAGAACCTCCGCCAAACGATCCAATACTTTTTCCGATTCAGGAAGTAGATCCGCTTTGTTGTATTCAAACAAAATATCGTTGAAGGTAAACACCATGTTCTTTTCAAGATGCGGCTCCAGTTTTTTATCCAGATGCAAGGTGATGGAAGTGTCCGCTTCAAAATCCATGGCCTCCGGCTCATATTTTTCGGCCTTGAATTCAATATGATACATTTGATGATGAACAAAATAATCCCATTCGAAACGACCGTTCTCATCGGCCAATACATCAATAATGGAATCTCCCGTATGAATTTTTACATGGGCCCCGGGAATGGGTTTTAAGCTTAACTTATCCAATACAATTCCTTTTCCGATAATCAGATCAGGTTTGATCGTAAAAGAAAATATATCGTCTTTTCCGGGTTCCGCAAAACGATCAGATCCAAAAAACCCATGTTGATCATTCTCCGCAAAGGTCAAAGCGAAATCATCTTTACTTGAGTTTAGAGGTTTACCTGCGTTTACAGGTTCCTGCCACATACCATCTCTTTTGTGACTATAATAAATATCGGAGCCCCCATAGCCAATATGCCCGTCGGAAGAAAAATATAAGGTTGTATCATTTAATATATAAGGGAACATTTCATCATCCAGCGAATTAATATATTTCCCAAGGTTGATTGCCTCTCCCCACTCTCCATTGATCTTTTGGACATAATAAAGATCATAGCCCCCAAAACCGCCTGTCCGGTTAGACGAGAAGAATAGTTTATTTCCATCGGGAGAAATACAAGGATGCATACAGGAATGATCGATGCTGTTAAAATTCAAATGCTCCACATTCGTCCACTTGTTATGATTCACCGTCGCCTTGTAAATTCCAAGTGTATTAACACCTTCTGAGCTAATGTTGTGTTTATTATAATGTTTTTTCTTTATGAATTTTTCGTCAGACTCATTGCGGGTAAAATATACCTCATTTCCATCTGCACTAAAAGATAATCCTCCTGTATAAAACTGGTGAAATAAAGGTTCTCCTTTTTCATTCACCACTTCTCCTTCCACATCATTTACTTTATAATATGGATAGATGGTCTTCTTTACTTTATCATGTTGGTGGTCGGGCTCAGAATATACCAGTTTACCTCTATGCCAGGCTCCTCCTAAATACAAACCATCAATCCTTATCCGATGGGTATCTAATTCAAGTAAAGGAACTGCAGCTTCATTTGCCAAAGCATAGTCACATGATTCAATATAATTGAGAATATTGGGTGATACACCCCCCATGTCCTGAAAAAGCCGATAATTGAATTTTGCTTCTTTGTACATTCCCAGGTAATGTTCGCAGATGGCATCATATAAAAATGCCTCCATCACCGCATCCTTTTTATCCTTTACTTCATCGAGGTAGACCTGTGCTTTGGTATAATCCTTTAAATAATAATGACACATCCCAAGTTTATACAAATACTCCGTATTCTTGTTGAGCTTAATGAGTTTTTCGTATTCGGGTATCGCATGAAAATAATCTCGGCTGTTGTACAGATCATTCGCTACGTCCTCCTGCCAGATCTGCCCAAAGGAAAACCCCAGACTTAAAAACGCGCCGATGCTTAAAACAATTCTTCTCATATTAAAATCTGGGTACATCAACGGGGATGCGATTTTTAGATTGAGGTATTTTAAACCCGAGCATTACTTCGTGACCGGTATAGTTGGTTCTATCGCCGAAACCCAATCCCATGTTAAATGCATAGGCAATGGTAAAAATATCCTTATGTGTATAATTCATCTGCAACATGAGTGTATTCAGCGAACGATAGCTCAATCCAAAACCAAAAGCTTCATGATACAAGAACTGCACGTTCACATCAAACTGGGTAGGTGAACCGGCTATTTGTTTTACCAATACGGAAGGCTGAAATTTCCATGAATCATGATGAAATTTTTTCTGCCATCCGGCATTGATATAAAAATGTACATCCTGGAAACGGGCATCAATAGATGGTTCAGGATTTAAATAGTTAGGCAGATTCACCGTAAGAATGTTTCCCACCGCAAATCCGAAATAAAAATTCTTGCGAAAATAATAAGCACCCAGTTTAAAATTAGGCGACCAGAACGTATTAAAATTAGCCGTTAATGAAGGATCCATTGGATCTACCACATTAAGCTGAGTGAAATCTGCATTGATCATATACGCATTCGCATTCAAACCAAAAGCCAGGTAATTGGTTGGATTGAGTTTGATGCGATAGGCCAGTCCCACTCCAATAGTACTTTTATAAGTGGCTCCGATCTTATCCTGTTGCACCAATCCACCGATCACTAAACCTGTTTTCCCGATTGGAAAAGAAAAATCAACCGCCCCAACAAGCGGGGCTCCTTTAAATCCGATCATTTGCGCATTAAAAAATCCTGCACCCGAAATACGGTCAAATGTACTGAGCGCTGCCGGGTTGATCAATGATTGGCGCATCATGTAAAAACTATAATGCGGTTGTTCCTGTGCTGAGATCTTTACAACCGCCACCAAAAGAAAACATATGGTAAGTATTTTTTTCATGGTGCAGTTATTTTCTGATTTCGATAAAGCCCTTTACCGGTTCGTCACCCGGATAAGGAATGAATACAAAGAAATAGGTTCCATCAGTTACACCTTCCGTCATGGTAGGAATCCCCACGTTGGTCTGGCCGTTCCATTCATTGTTGTAAGGTTGTGCATGATATAAGGCATCACCCCAACGGTTCATCACTGTGAGTTCACAATCCGGGAACCCACTCAGATCACCCAGGTACCAGAAGTCATTGCTGTTATCTCCATTTGGTGAAATAAATTCAGGGAAGAACAATGCATTGCTGTTTACTTTAATAATCACCGTTGTGGTATCACACATGTTCACACAAAAGGGATCACAGGCCACATAAGTCAATGTATCGAATCCTGAGTAATTGATAAACGGAGTATAAACGATCTGTCCACTTACGATGGAAGCAACACCATGAACAGGATCTATTAAAATACTGAATCCCCCAAGGAGAGAATCATTATTTGTTACATCAATCGTTACCGATTGATTTAATCCGGTTGTATCTGCATCAGGTAACAAAACAGGACCCGGGTTATAATCTGTATAAAGATGTACGGTGGTATATAAAGTATCTTCACAACCATCAGCATTCGAAATGGTCACCGAATAAACCGACGTATTAATGATCGGTATTAAAATATTGGCAGTGGTGGCGGATGTATTCCATAGATAGGAATTTCCACCGGAAGCGGTGAGATCCACATTATCTCCAGGACATACAATCGTATCACCTGTTAACCCCGGATTAAAAACAGAATTCATTACAATGGCTGTATCCAGATCGGAACATCCATCTGCATTCATAGATGAAACAATATAATTCCCCGGACTGTTAACAGGAATACTATTGGTAGTGGCCGAGGTACTCCATGTATAAGAACCACCACCACTTGCTGTTAAAGTGGTTGTTTCACCGGGACAAAGAATACTGTCACCCGAAATAGAAATATTGATCAATGAAGCAACCACAGAAATAGTATCCGCATCCGAACATCCATTCGCATTGGTAGAAGAAACAAAATAATTTCCCGGAACATTTGCATTGATGGAAGTACTCGTTTCAGTTGTACTCCATACATAGCTGCCACCTCCACTCGCCGTAAGCGAAGAAATTTCGCCGGCACATAAAACGTTGTCACCTGTAATGTTGATATTGATATTAGAAGCTATCACATTTGTATTGGCTGTATCAATACATCCATTGGCATCGGTAGTAATTACATTATAAGGTCCTGCAACATTTACAGAAATAGAAGAAGAAGCACTTCCGGTGCTCCAGTTATAACTCACAA
>JANWKQ010000004.1 GCA_025451295.1 Flavobacteriales bacterium
GAAATCACCAAGGTCTGAATATAATGTCAAAAAAAAATCATATTTTAGATATTCACATGAAAAGAAACATCGGTATTTTATTTCTTTTACTGGCCGGGGTATCAGCTAAATTATCTGCCCAGGAAATTGCTTTTGAACAAAGAGCGTTGGATTATTTTGCAGATTCAATTCTCAACAAACAATATCCTTTTTTGCAAATGGAGGCACATTTCTCCGGCGCGGTAGATTCGGCCATCACACGGATACAACCAGAACAGATCGTATATACAAGAGATACTGCCCTTTTTTCAGCTTATATGAATGGAGCCCTTAATAAAAATGGCAAGCAACCACCATTCTTACTGCGTATAAAAAGTCCTATCAAGGAAAAAAATCAAAAAAAATATAAACCGGGTAACAATGTCGTCCGGCTAAACATTTATCAGAATCATTATGCAATGGGCAAGAACTTTATGCATATCAGAGGGTTTATCAAAGATGGCAATGAAGGATACGATATTTATTTCACCATAGATAATGAGGGAAATATAATTCATTGGAATTATGGCCATTTTTCGTTGTAAAAAAAGATCATCATCATTTTTTACTGGCCGCCAGATCTACTCCGGAATAACCATCATCAATCTTTACACCATTCTTTAAAACATTTCCTGCCTGGGTAAGGATATACCAATCACCCCCTGCAGCGGCAATCGACACCCCTGAATAACCATCATCAATTTTTACTCCGTTCTTCAATACATTACCTGCCTGAGTAAGAATGTACCAGTCTTTACCATCTGCTGCAATATCAACCCCGGAATAACCATCGTCGATTTTGACCCCATCTTTCAAAACATTACCGGCTTGTGTTAAAACATAATAACTTCCACCAGATGCAGCAATGGCCACTCCCGAATAACCAACGTCAATCTTGACTCCATTTTTTAAAACGTTCCCTGCCTGGGTGAGGACATACCAATCCTTTCCATCAACTGCCAGATCTACTCCGGAATATCCATCATCAATCTTCTCACCGTTTTTCAAAACATTCCCGGCCTGGGTAAGTACATAATAGTCTCCGGCACCTGCATCAATAGCAACACCAGAATATCCATCATCAATTTTTGTCCCGTTTTTAAGCACATTTCCCGCCTGAGTTAGCACATAGTAGTCACTATTCTGGGCCATTATATTTCTGCCAGCAAAAACAGAAATGAACACAGCGAATAAAATTTTTAGTTTCATATTTTTTTGATTTGAGGATATATACACCTAACCTAACCCACCTGGCAATGCCAATTCGGATAAATATGGTGAACGGCTTTTATAAAAGGGTGATGTTATCCCTTTTGATGGTCAATGAAACAAGCTTTGAGTAGGTTATATAAAGGAAAGTATCATTTAAACCTCTTAAAGTAGTCCAGTTCAAATTGAGGATGAATTCCCTGATAGAATTCCACGATCAGTTCGAGCTTGCATTTGATCCTTGGCCATTTGTCCACCATATCCCAAAAAGTAGGTGAAGGAGCAAAAATATTTTCCGCAAAAGAGTTCAAATCATTTTCGGTATCCGAACTGGCATAACCAAATAAAAATCCTTTTTCCATCAATTTTTCATCGAAGTCGAGACCATATTCGTCGAGGGTGAGGGCAGCCACACCTCCCGGACCATAGTGGGCACTATCGGAATTACAAGCGGTCCAATTATATTCATTATAAATACTTTCATAGTTCCGCATGAGGATACTGGAAAATTCGTGATGAAAAGTTTGTTCTACATATAGATCATCATATCCTTCTACTTCACCCTGATTTGTCATGTATACCACAGAATTCGAATTGGTACCTCCATATTCCAATCCAAAGAATTCAATATAATCCATGATGTATATCTTGGTAAGGTTGCGTTTTAAAACTTCCACCGGATATTTATTGAGCGCCTGTAAGACAAGTTTTTTACTCCTCTCATATTCCTTCTTTTTTAATGGTTTTGCTTTGCCATTAATTTCACCACCCCTCCAGGATGAAGGGAACATGGTGGCACTGCCTGTAAAATAAACAACGATGCCACTTCGTGGATCTTTGAAGAAAGATTGGGAAAAGACATCGGTCCCACCAATAAATAAAAACAGGAATAATATGAAGATCTTTTTTAGCATTGCTTTAAAGGTTTAAAGATAACAAATTTTGATTTTATTTCCCCGATGGGAGATGCCAGCAGAAGTCGGGGTCTTTTTTTGTTAATTTAGACCCTACTTTTAATCCCCTAACCTTAATGGGAGTTGTTATTGGAATTTTAATCAGACTTATCACATTCCCTGGTGTTTTATTAAATACCTGGGTTTGCCGGCTGACTTGTAAAATGCTTGGGATAAAAGTGATCCAGGTGGATTATTCAAAATTACTTTTTGGTATGGCGATAAAAGTAGAACCGCCGGAAGTATATTTAAGGCTTTTTGCTTTTATCTTCTGGCCTTTTATTATTATGACGGTGATTGCCTTGCCATTTTGTTATCTGGCCATCTATTCTTTCAAAGGAATTGGATATTTACTCTTCCTGTATGCTTCAGTTGCTATTGCTGCCAATGCATTTCCACATCTTGAAATGGCAAACATGCTTTGGAAACAAAGCAGCATAGAACTCAAACAAAAAAACTATATCGCCGTCCTGGGTTTTCCCCTGGTGATTATTGTTTATGCACTTTCTTTGCTAAAACACTTTTGGATCGATATTTTGTACGGCCTTTTTCTATTGGTGTTGATGGACGATATTTTTTTTAAGCATCAGTAGTATCACCAAAAAAACAACCAGTTACAAATGTGGATTTTCCTGAATATACTTCCATACCTCCTCAGATGTTCTTAAATTCTTCTTATGCCAGAATTTTGCCTTACTTACGAAATGTGATTTGATGTACATTAAAAATTCAGGTTCATTCATTTCCTTCACCTCTGTATCTTCATTGATCATGGTATCCCCAAAACGATAGATATATTTACCACCAGAAAACTCAAGGATCACATAATACTCTTTGTTGCCCTCAATTGTCATCTGGCCTTTTTTCCTGAACCAATCCAAGATCTGCGTATCAGCACTCATCCTATTTTCCCTCCATTTTTTGCTTCCTGGGACGGTTGTAACAAGGTAACCTCTTTGTTGTCTCCATATACCCCCATCACCAGACATTCACTCATGAATTTTCCAATCTGTTTTGGTGGAAAATTCACGACGGCAATAATTTGCCGGTCAAGGAGATCTTCTTTTTTATACAACGCTGTAATTTGAGCAGAGGATCGTTTAATTCCCAACTCACCAAAATCAATTGTAAGCTTAAAAGCAGGATTACGGGCTTCAGGAAAATCTTCCACCTCTATGATGGTGCCCACCCTCATGTCAATTTTTTCAAAATCTGTCCAGGTGATCATTTTGTAGAAACCAGTTTAATACGTTTCCATAAATTCAGCCGTCTTCAATACAGAACCAACCTTGTCATACACTCCGTATTCAAATCCCTTTCGGGTTGAGTAAGCGCCATATTCACCTTTTTTATTGAGCGCCAGAAATCCAATGATCATTTCCTTGGTATATCGCGGACTCCTTTTTACAATTCTTTCCACCGCCTCTTTACATGCATTTACAGGTGTATATCCCTGACGCATCAATTCAACCACGAGATGTGTCCCGCAAATGCGGATCACCTCTTCACCTGTTCCTGTAGCCGTAGCGGCACCTACTTCATTATCTACAAACAATCCAGCTCCAATGATGGGAGAATCCCCTACACGTCCATGCATTTTAAATGCAAGTCCGCTGGTTGTGCAAGCCCCGGATAAATTTCCATTTTTATCTAAAGCGATCACGCCAATTGTATCATGATTCTCCGGGCTGATCTTGGGTTCGTAATTATTTTCCAGTTTCCATTTTTCCCACGCTTTTTTTGATCCTTCCGTGGGTGCATCATGCAGTACAAAACCATTTTCCAAAGCAAACATTTGAGCACCCTCTCCTACCAATTGAATATGCGGTGTTTTTTCCATTACCAAACGTGCAACTGAAATCGGATGCATAATATTTTCGAGGAACATAACGGAGCCACAATTTCCTTTTTCATCCATGATGCAGGCATCAAGTGTAACAAAGCCATCACGATCAGGCCATCCACCAAGACCTACCGAGGTCTGCGAAAGATCTGCTTCTACAAACTTAGCGGTACTTTCCACTGCATCCAATGCATTTCCGCCATTCACCAAAACATCCCAGCCGGCCTGGTTCGCAATTTTACCAAAGGACCATGTGGAAAGTATGATTGGCATGTTTGGCTTTTCAAACTTATTCACCACCGGTGGTGATTCACATGATTGGGTTTTTAAAACGGAAGATGCCAACGGAATGGACACAACCGAAAGTCCGAGTTGTTTGATGAACTTACGTCTTGATTTCATACGTATTTTTTAATGCGGTTCTTTCACCAATGAGGCAGCTCCTAAGATGGCAGAATGATTCACGGGTAAGAGTGAAGTTAAGATTTTAATCTTGTCCTTGTAAATACTTAACAGGTTTTTTGTAAAATGTTCCTGAATCGGGTCCGTTAAATATTTTCCGCAATGCAGCGGCCCTCCAAAAAGGAAGATGGCTTCCGGTGAAGTAAGGGCTGATACGTTGGCCAATGCAAGGCCCAGAATGCGTCCTGTTGTATCAAAGGTTTCCAATGCAGCTTTATCACCCTGTGCGGCGAGTTCGGCCAGATAGTCGATCTTTTTACCCGGATCCAATTCCTTCCCGGATAATTCAAGATAGGTTTTTTTAATTCCACCCGCGGAGCAATAGGTTTCAAGACAACCGAGTCTGCCACATCCGCAGGGTCTTCCATTGGGCATTACAATAAGATGGCCGAGTTCGCCGGCAAAACCGTCGTGACCTAATACAATGTTTCCTTCGACAATGATGCCACTGCCTACACCGGTGCCGAGTGTGACAAGAATAAAGTTTTTCATCCCCATAGCGCCGCCGAATTTTAATTCACCGAGTGCCGCTGAATTGGCATCGTTCGCCACCTTACAAATGAGATTTGTTTTTTGGGTAAATAAAACTGCCAGGGCAATCTTTCCTTTCCATGGAAGATTGGGTGCAAATTCTATGCAACCTGTATAATAGTTACCATTGGGCGCTCCGATCCCTACCCCCTCGAGCGAATATGTAGTGCGCAATTCTATTAGCTTATTACCCACATCTTCCACGAATTTCTCCGGGGTATCATAACTGCGGGTAGAAAAATGATGCGTTTCCACCACTTCCCCTTTTTCATTGATGATGCCTAATGTAGTGTTAGTTCCTCCGATGTCTATTCCTGCGTAAAATTTCATTCTGTTTCTTAAAGTTCTATCTGTTGTTTTTTCAAAATTCCTTTCACTATAAATCCATAAAAAGCAAGATAAGCAAAACAAATCACTGCGATCCAATAACTGTTATGAATTCCGATTGCCGGTATGTCGGCCAGTTTTCCCTGTAACGGTGGAATAATGGCTCCGCCAAGGATCATCATAATAAGAAAAGATGAACCCTGTGAGGTATACTTACCCAATCCGGATGTTGACAATGAGAAGATACAAGGCCACATAATGGAGCAAAATAAACCTCCGCTTAAGAATGCATAAGTGGCAATCGTTCCGGTGGTCATTAATCCAATCACCATGGCAAGCAAGCCCATAATACCGAATATCATTAAAGTTAATCTTGGTTTTTCTTTTCCTAAAAAGAATCCGATGATCTGAAATGCAACTACTCCGGCATAAGCATACAAAGGAGAAAAGTCATTACCCACAATCATGTTTGTTCCCATCACCGTTCCAAAAGCCAGATAAGGAATGATGATGAATAAAATATTTTTTAGAAATTTCCCCGGTTTAAAAACGGTGATGGCACCAGCCCAGCGACCGATCATTAAACTACCCCAGTACATAGAAATATATGGTGAAAGATTTTCTTTCGGAATACTTCCAAATTCAGGTTGCTTTAAAAGTTCACCCAAATTACTCTGTATGGTTACTTCGACCCCTACGTAGATAAAAATGGCCAGCATCCCAAGTACAAGTTGTGGATACTTCATGGCGCCCCAGCCCTCAGGTTTTTTTGATGGAGCAACACAAGCAAATAAAAGAATAAGAACCACTGCAATAAAAGCTGAAGTTAGCAGGATCATTCTCTGCTTTTCCAAAGGTGCATTTAATCTCTGTATTTCGGCTTCGTTAACAGTAATCATGCTCTTAATAGAAAGTTTTGCTTTATCCTCTGGATCAACTGTATTTAATTTTTGCATGTTTGTAATGCTATCCTGAAGTACCGTATTTTGTTTGTTAAGATCGTTGATCCGGTAAGCCTCTTTTGTATTATAGGTGCTGAAAACAATGCCAAAAACAGTAATCAATGTAAGCGTAAGTGTAATTAAAGTTCCCAGTGCCTTGGGTGATTTTTCAAAAACGGCATCCGACTTTGGATTCGGCAGTTTCTTTGAAAAAAAGAATAGCAATGCGGCGGCTAAAAAAAGGATCCCAACAGCACCATACAATAAATTCATAGATCCTAAAGTAGAATTAGCGATATCTGCATCATCTGCTTTTGCCTTCCCAAAAAGCGCCAGTGCCACCATGATAGGTCCGATCGTGGTGCCAAAAGAGTTGACCCCTCCGGCCAGATTGAGCCGATGCGCCCCGGTTTTAGGTTCCCC
>JANWKQ010000005.1 GCA_025451295.1 Flavobacteriales bacterium
AAAGGTGGTATCATGATCATGAAACCATTGCTTTTACATTCTTCTGCCCGATCCACCACAGGTCATAAAAGACGGGTGATCCATATTGAGTTTTCGAACATGGAATTACCAACAGAAATTGAATGGAGTGAACGATTTGAACCAGCCTTCTCATGAGAAAAATGCCATATTTAACACTTCTGTTTTTTTTTCTCTGCTCCTGCGGTTCCAAAAAAAAATCCATTGATCAAAATGGGCCGCTACCATCCGAAACCACCATCCTCGGCGAAAAAGTGCTCATGTCAGATATGCTCGATGAAAATAAACTCTCCAGTCCGGATTATATAAAAGTGTTACTGGAAACAAATGATAGCCTAATGGCCATGAAAGCAATGGAGAACAAATCATGGACATCCGCCCGTTTTCTGAATATGAAAGGTTATCATTACAATCGTAAAAAATCGAAGTACATCGTCTATCAGATTGTTCCCCGAAATGAAGGAACCACCATCTATAAAATCCGGCCCGACAATTTCTATGCAGATTCACTGGCAAGACCCACGGAGTTATATCCCTTATATTCCAATTATCAGGTTAGCCGGTTGAACAATAATGATGAGATCTATCTGATCCAACCTAAGGTAGTATATGATTATGCCAGACCCTTTGTAAGGATCATTTTCTATGATAAAAATCAAAAAAGAGAACGGGCCCTTACTTACAATGATTTCTCGGAAACAAAAACCTGTTTGACGGATAGCGGTTATCTGGTTGGGTTAAAGTCTCCGGAGGTAACCTCTTACTTTAAAAATTTCATTCCGTCTTATAAATTAATTTTTATTGGTTTTGATCATCATATCAAATGGATCCGGACTTCAAAAGACAATTCTTCCCGTCTGCTAATGCTGAATTCAGATAATAAAAATATAATGCTCAGTATTCAACAACCACTGGGCTGTTCAATATGCGATTGGGAGTTTTTTGATTATACCGTTAAATTGGATCTATCCGGTGAACTCTTAGATGTGGAAGTTCAAAAGCAGGCTAAAGGACAGAATATTTCAGAAGAGTTATTATTTTCTCGCCTGAAAAATCAATAATTTAAAAAACTCCACACGTATTTTCTTAGACTATTTGATGAACATATTTTCGGCAGAAAAATACATATCCCTTGTTCCGGTATAGTTTCCGCCCATCGCATCCACACCAAAAACAATGTTGGCCAGGTTATAGAGCAACATATAGTCGAGTCCGTTAAATTCTCCCTGCTCTACAATAAATCTTTTTTGAGTCGCGGATTCGGGACTGCAGATTTGATAGAAACGGTTGCTAAAATGCCAGATGGGAACCCGGTTGTCAATTATTTCCTGTTTTGAATATTCTCTGAAGTTTCGCTCTTTACTGGTTTTATCTACAACATAATTTTCATCCGGCCCGTATTCATACTTATCAAAATGCGGCCCACGGAACGGGCAAAGACCCAATTCACCTTTCACCTCCTCCAGACTATAATCACAACCACGTTTTGGATTTACTTTCGGATTATAAATAGCTCTGCGTAATAAATAAAATATGCCCCAGCTAAATCCATCGGAAGTTGAGTACCTGCACATATCCTGTTGCGGCGTCGTATTCGCCAGCGCAGAGATGATCACATACAAGGCTCTTACAACTGTATAACTGGTCCCACAACTTAATTTGCCCCAAAAAAAGATTTGATCCTTTACATTATTTTTTTTGCCGGTCTCTAAATATCTCTTGATCTTTTTTACACTTTGCCAGAATGCAAAACTATTACCTCCTGCACTGCATACACCTCTTTTGGGCCATACAGGATTTCTGAATTCTGTTCCATTATATTGATCGATCAATCTTATCCCAATTTCCCTGGCCATTGCATTGAGGGATGTTCCTTCATAGCGAATGGTATCATCCACAAACTCTGCGGTAAGCATCAACCCGATCAACTGATTGAAGATCTGATCCTGGCTACTTTCATTACCTGCATAATATCCATTTGCCCTATATTCAAATCCTCTTTCATTTGGGTCTACCGCATAAAATCCAAATGAACCTCCGTTCACTCCTGTAGATTTCACAGAACTTGTATCCCAGGGTAACCAGGTGCGAACCATACTTGTATTCAAAGAAGCGGCATCTGTGAAATATTCAAGCAGATTTACATTTCCATCGAATCTTAAACTAAATCCGTTCCTAATGGGTTTATCATCCGTGCCCGGTTTAGGAAGCCAGCATTGATGAATGGTATCCCATAGGACAGGGTCCACTTTATCTATCCTTGTATCACAATCTGGTGGTGCATAACCCCAAACGATTTCAGCGGCATCATCCAATCTGTTAAATGCGCTTAATGCAAAAAATAATTCTTCAACCACTTTTTTAAAATAGACATCATCTGTTTTCCCGGAACGTTGCAAAAGTTCGATCTCTGTTGCCAACACACCGGTATACCATCCAAGATGAATGGTGGCATCACCCCATTGAAGTTTTTTTACGAGCCTGGCGGGTTGACTTGTCCATGCGATTCCCAACGTATACATTTTTGCAGGTACGCTTTCGCCTGTTCCAAGACCAGGTTTTACAAACTTGGTGATCAATCTCTCCCTAAATTTCCAGTATTTCTGGCGGTTTAAAGAATCGTTTTGAGAATGGATTCCTGTTCCACTGAAAACGACACTTAGTAATAAAATATATTTTAGAAACTTCATATCAAAAACTCAAATGTAAATATATAGAAAATGTTTGAAAATTAACGAGTGGTGAGTATTCACTGTGGCGGACGTCATTCGTCATTTACTCATGGCCGAATTTTTCATCTGCTTTGCCAGGTCATGTCCAAGATATTTTTCGATCCATGCATGCAATAAATAAATGAGGGGGGTCATCAATATTGCCACAATAAATTTATAGAGATAATTACCGGAACCTGTTACTGCGAGTTGGTGTAAAGTCCATTGCTTGGTTGCATCTCCCTCTATTTTCGGCCCCAGGTAAAAAGCGATGAATAATACGACAAAACTATCAATCAACTGAGAAACCAGCGTTGAACCAGTAGTACGGATCCAGATATTTTTTTCGCCGGTTGCTTTTTTTATTCGATGAAAAACCAATACATCCAGAATTTGTCCCACGAGAAAAGCGACCAATGAGCCCAGTATGATCCAGAGTCCCTGACCAAAAACACCTTTAAACGCATCGTTCGGATTTGAAATATGGTGACCGATCCTGAAATATTCTGATGGAGCAAGTTCAATCGCACCTAACACCACCAGGAATGCATACCCGATTAAAACAACCGCCAGATAGGAAAGAAAGCGAACACCTTTTCGTCCATAATATTCGTTGATAATATCCGTCATTACAAAAACCACCGGCCATAATAAAACGCCTGCTGAAAGATGAAAACTAAAATTACCACCAAAAATGTTCAGATTGGCACGATTCATTCCAAGGGTATCTTCCAACGAAAAGATTTTGATCCCGATGAATTCCGCCAGCATCGCATTGGCAATAAATATGCCGGCCAATATGATGAAAAGGCGGGTGGCTTTATCTTTGAGAATGCTCTGGATCATGCGAACTGCTTAAAAGAATGGCTTTTTTGCACGGCTGTCCAGTAAAAATAGTAAATTCGGCCAACAAATTGATAATCAGCAATTGATTAATCTATAGAGATGAGCTTACTATCGCTCCACAGAGTTCCGTTACATTGGCTCCGTTCTAAAATGAGCAGGAACACTTTTATGATCGTATCCTGTATTTTAGTGGGTTTAACGGCAGGTGCCGCAGGAGTTGCTATGAAAACCCTCGTGCATTATAGCTATGAATTGTCCCATAATGATTGGGGGGTATCCAAGACTGTTCAGAAAATAATTTTCTATGCCTTTCCACTCTTAGGGATTTTACTCACCGTTTTTGTCGTAAAAATTTTTTTAAAGGGCAATGATGGAAAAGGCCTGTCCAATATATTATACAACGTAGCAAAAGGAGGATCAGATGTACCACGCCAGAAAATGTGGTCACAATTAATTACCACGCCCATTACTGTTGGGTTAGGGGGAAGCAGCGGGCTGGAAGCACCAATTGCGATTACAGGCGCCGCTATTGGATCAAATTTTGGAGCAGCCTATAAACTCAACTACAGGGATAAAACCTTGTTGCTCGCCAGTGGTGTTGCTGCCGGTATAGCTGCCGTATTTAATGCACCTATTGCCGGAGTAATGTTCTCCATCGAAGTAATCTTAGCTGGTATCGCAGTAATAGAATTTATTCCGTTGATCCTTGCATCCGTTGCAGGGACTTTATTTTCCCAGATCGTCCTAACCGAGAACATCCTTTTTTCATTTCCAAATCAGGAACATTTCAATTATTACAATACGCCTTTTTACATTGTATTGGGGCTGCTTTGTGGTGCCTGTTCATTGTTCTTCGCTGCAGCTTCGAATATCACCGAAAATATTTTTTCAAAACTTCCGAAAAAAGGATACACCAAAGCAATTCTTGGTGGACTGGTGCTGGTTGGATTCTGCATTTTGTTTCCTTCTTTTTTCGGGGAAGGTTATGGAAGTATTGCAAATCTGGCTAACAATGATCCTCAGACCAATTTAAAGAACGGGATCTGGGACGATTGGACAAATAACGAACTTTTTATTATTATCATGATTGGTGTGATAGGTACAATCAAATCGATCGCTACCTCCATCACCATTTTTGGAGGAGGGAACGGGGGAAATTTTGCACCATCATTGTTTGTGGGGGCACACCTTGGATTTTTCTTTGCATCTATTGTAAACTATGCAAGTAAATATTTACCATGGTTAGGGAAATTACCACTATCAAATTTTACACTCATCGGTATGTGTGGAATTTTAAGTGGCGTAATGTATGCGCCGATCACCGCTATCTTCCTTATTGCAGAGGTAACCGGAAGTTATGGACTCATCATTCCACTCATGATCGTTGCTTCTATTTCTTATTTCTTCGTACGACAGTTCAATCCATATTCACTTACCACGGTTAAACTGGGTGAAAAAGGGGTTTTGCTCACCGATGATGCGGACAAAAATATTCTATCCGTGTTAACCTTGGATAACCTGGTCGATAAAAAAGCGTATTGCCTTTACGAAAACGATGGAAAGAAAGAAATTCTCCTGGCATTGCAAAGATCGCATCGGAATATCTTTCCAGTGGTGACCAATGATCGTAAATTAAAAGGTATCATCATCATGGATCAGTTAAAGGAGATCATGATGGAAAATGACAAGGAATATCATGTAAATGATTTTATGAAGCCTCCTTTGGCCATTATTCAGATCACAGAAAATCTTGTGGAAGCCATGAAAAAGTTTGACGATACAAATGCATGGAGTTTACCGGTGCTCGATGGAGATACATTCGTTGGGATGATCAGCAAATCGCAATTGCTGAATTCATATAGAAAAGAACTTATCAAACAATCCAATTAAGATTTAGGAATCAGGAGTTGAGATGTAGGATTTCAAAACAAAAAAATGAACAAAGAGAATTAAAGAACCGGACCATACGACATTGAAGGGTAAAAATCCTAATTCCTGAGTCCTAATTCCTAAATTCATTAAATGCCAAATATTCATTAGTTTTACTGACTTTGAATTCCAGACAAACAAATATTGCATGGTGGATCACCATAGGTGTTTTCATTTTCCACTTTCTCCCCTATTTTCTTTTCCCGGGTGATGCTTATATACGTATTCACGATACACTCGAAGGGGAATGGATCTGGTTACATACACTCAACGAAACCAATACTGCCTGGGATTTTAATCCGGATACAAAGATCGACCAGGTAATGAATGGGCTACCCCGTTCGGCCATGCCTACCGGTATATCAATGATGATGGTATTGGTAACGTTTTTCGGAACTTATTGGGGTTATGTTGTGAATTATCTTTTGGTACACCTGGTTGGATTCGCCGCTATGTATCTTTTTTTACGGACCCATATTTTTAAAGACGAATCCAATAAATCACATGCGATTTACATTTCGCTGATCTTTAGTCTTATTCCGGCTTATACACCTTTTGGATTGTCGGTGATGAGTCAGCCAACCCTCATTCATATTTTTGTATTGGCTCTCAAACGACAAGCCAAATATTACCATTATATTTTATTGGCATTGTTTCCGCTCTATTCATCCATCGTATGGATGGGAATTCCATTGTTAATGTTTGTAGGATTATTCTGGATCTATATTGCCATCAAAAAAAGAAGTTTATTTCCACAATATTTAATGGGCGCAGCCATTCTTTCGCTTTCCTATGCGCTGGTTAACTACAATATTTTCCAATTGATGTTTTCTCCACCGGATGGATTTGTATCACATCGGAAAGCCTATAATTTATACATGCTGTACGGACCCGAATTCGGTACGGCTGTCGCAGACTTCATGCACCAGTTCTTCACCTTACACTATCATGTAGGCACGATGCTTACATTACCCATATTACTCCTTGGCTTTATCGTTTATAAAAAAGGCGATACCATTATCCGCAATACGTTCTGGGTAATTTTAGGTATTGTTGTCTTTCAGGCATTTTACAGTTATTTCGAATACTCAATTGGCGATAAAATTGGCTTTGTAAAATCATTTCGTCTGAATCGTTTAAATATTCTATTGCCGGTGCTATGGATGTCGGGTTTTGCCCTTGTGATTAAAAAGATGCAGGAAATAGATTTCCTAAAAAAACTCATCCCTGTTTCCATTATATGCATGATACTCACCACAACCATTGGGAATGATGAGATATTGAACAATTACAGAAGAATAGTTGGGATTTATCACCTACCAACATTCAAAGAATACATGGCACCTGATCAGTTTGCCGAAGTCAAAAAATTCATCGGGGAAGATCCGAAAAATTTCCGGGTGGCCAGTATCGGAATGAACCCTGCAATTCTCCAATACAATGGATTCTATACGCTTGATGGTTTACAATCAGTTTATGACTTAAACTATAAAAATAATTTTCGAAAAATATTTTCGGGTGAGTTAGAAAAAAATGAAGAGATCAAAGAATATTTTGATGGATGGGGAAACCGTTGCTATATTTATTCCTCAAAACTTGGGATCGATTGGGATGCATTTATGATAAGTAAGCGTATTACTCAACATAAACGGGAAATCCATACTTCTATTCCTCTTCAATTGAATTCGGAGGCCTTTAACGATCTTGGTGGCAAGTATTTAATTTCTGTGATTGAAATAGAATCGCCGGAAACATCCGGATTCAAACTGAAAAAAGATTTTGGAAAAAATGACTTATTTTGGCACTTATATTTATATCAGGTGATTGATGAAAAAGCAATATAATCTTATACTCATTATCTGCTTATTAGTTTTTTTTCCATTGATATTGGTAATTGGAAGATATCACATTCGCTGGAAGTTCAATCCTTCTGAACGAAACAAGGAAAACCTGGAGAAAGCTTTAAGGTTTAGCCTTTCTTTTATTTTAGGCTTTATCGTAGTAATTTGCTTTTTATTCTATCAATTCGGGCGCTATCCCATTCATGTCATAGGTACTTTTTACTAGTACCCAATCCTGCTATCCGCTTGATCTTTGCGTCTTAGCGTCTCGGCGGTGAAAAATAAAGAGATTACTGCGAAGATGCAAAGAGGTAAATTTTGAGCATTGAACCTTGAACTTTTTATCGTAATTTTGCGGAATGACGTACACCAGTTATGAGGAATATTTAAAAGACCTAGCTTTAGCTGATGAAAACATCGTGGTGGTTACAGCCGAAAATCGTGCTTTGATCAGAAATTTACCAGCTGTTTTAGGTCCACGTTTTATCGATACAGGAATTACTGAACAGGCCATGATTGGTGCATGCGCTGGATTAGCCTTAAGAGGCAGAAAACCTATCGTACATGCACTTGCTTCTTTTTTAACCATGCGGGCCTTCGAATTTATTCGGACCGATGTCGGAATTTCCGGCTTACCGGTTAAGCTTACGAGTTTTGTTCCCGGTTTTTTGAGTGATGGTAATGG
>JANWKQ010000006.1 GCA_025451295.1 Flavobacteriales bacterium
AACTGGCCCATACCCAACATTTCATCAATGTATTGTTGTTCTCCCTTTCAATGGTGGTCCTCTTTTATTTTTTATACCATGTCCTTTTCAGAAAACTCAACAAACGGGAATACTGGGCGCTTTTTGCCACACTGGTTTTTGCCATGCATCCCATCCATTCCGAAGTAGTGGCCAATATTAAAAGTAGGGATGAGATCATGTCACTTCTTTTTGTTTTACTTACCATCATTAGTTTTGACCGTTTTTCGAAAACCACCAATTGGAAGAATGGAGCGTTGATGGCGATCTATTTTTTTCTGGCCATGTTATCAAAGGAATATGGTGCATTATTGCTGATCATTATTCCAATCTGGGCATATATCGAACAGAAGAAATTTGACACCTTAAAAATATTTCTCAGCATCGTTCCGCTTATCATTGCTTTTATTCCTTATTATTTATTAAGAGACAAAGCGGTTATGGTAGGTGATCCGGATATTGTAAAGCCCGATGTTCTGAATGATTATTATATGTATGCAAAAGGAGATGAGGCCCGATCAACACAGATCTATATTCTTCTTAAGTATTTTTTATTACAGATCTTCCCCTATCCGTTATCGAGTGATTATTCATTTAAATCCATTGCTTATCGACATTTATCATCGCCGGATGTGATCGCTTCCATTATCTTCCATCTTGTATTGATCGGGGCCATGGGTTATGCGATCATCCGGAAACATCTGATTCTAAGTTTTGCCTTGTTATTCTATTTGCTCAATCTCATCCTGGTAAGTAATCTGCCTTTCAATATTGGCGCCAGTATGGGTGAACGTTTGGTCTACAATTCTTCGCTGGGATTGATCATTGCCGTTTTTTATGGATTGTATGTGGCTACTAAAAAACTTAAAGACCCAAAAATGCCATTATATCTGGCGGGAGGTTTTACGGCTGTTCTTGCGATTCCGTTTTTCATGATCACTGCGGATCGATGTGCCGCATGGAAAAATGACTTTACATTGGCGACAACGGATGTAAAGACCAATTCAAATTCAGCCTTGTTGAATGCAAATGCAGGAACCTATCTCAACAATAAATCGGAATTACCAGAAAATAAAGAAAGAGAAAAGGAAATGCTCCTACAGGCAAAAGTCTATATCCTTAAAGCCATCGAAGTACATCCTTTAATGGCGAATGCCTGGATGAATCTAACCATACTTGAACATAAGCTAAAAAACTATGCAGCCGCAGAACAGGCTATTAAAAAAGCAACCGAAATATTTCCGAACCATCCGAATATCCGGCCGCTTTGGACACTCATTTCCAACGACTATATAAATGTTGGCTATGAAAAATATGACAAGGAGAAGAAAGTAGATTCCTGTTTTTATTTTTTATATCATGCAAAACAGATCGCTCCTTTTAATCCCGAAGCTTATTATAATCTTGGTGGAGCCTATTTGTCTGTTGCCAAAAATGTGGATTCGGCTATATACTATTTTAATAAAACCCTGCAAATAAGTCCCGGACATGTGGGTGCAACGAAGGGATTGGGATCAATGGGAATACAGCCCACTCAAGTAGCCAACTAACGAATGAGGTTTATTTTGGAGGAGGTAATATAGTCATCAAAGTTCACGCTGTCCGACGAAGCTGTGTATACAATCTGATACTCATAGGCGCCTGCGGGAGCCGGCATTCCTACTTGAAAATTTCCATTCCACCCTTTTGTGATATCCTCCGATTCATACATGAGTTGTAAATGTTCGTCGTAGATCGTAACATGATAATTGGTGATGAGAATACCCCAAGCATTTTTAACATAAAAAATTTCGTTGAGACCGTCGCTGTTTGGGGAGAATGAGTCCGGTGCATAAAAATGCTCGTAGACCGGCACTCTTTTTTCTTTCGTACAGCCAACGATGCATAACGAGATGATGATTGTCCCTATGTATATGTTGAGTCTATTCATATTTTCTAAGGTCATTGATCTTATAGCTCACGGTTAACTGAAAATTACTTACAGGATAGGAAAGTCTGATATCAGAAAAGGGAATTTGTACCTGTGCATACACCCTTAAATAATCTTCCCAGGCAAATAAACCCGAAACAGAAAATATATTGTTGTTATTATAACCAAACCCACCACCACCACCTTTGGAAGTATTGCTCGCCAGAAATACACCTCCCTGTAAAATATACATTTCCGGGGCGAACCAGTTGAATTGAACGGAAGGGACCAACTGCACTATTTTGAGATCTATATTATATAAACCATTTGCCCCAACACCGGGATAATAATTCTGATAGTTACCAGAATCCGGCAGAATGGTAAGCAGATCATTCGTATTATATACATTAATATAGCCATCATAGATCCGGAATTGGGCACCTAGATTCCACTGAAACCTGCTGATCTTAAATGCAGCTGAACTAAAATCGGGTTTGGTTTCCTGGGTGGCGTAAATAAATCCATATCTGTCATCTATCATATCTCCCCAGGCCAGATTGGTTTTTACCTGTTGTTCCATCACAAAACCAACCCCTGTGCCAAACCGAATACTCACATCTTTTTTATTGAGCGCCTGGAACGAATAATCAAATCGCTGCCTGATGCCATTCGTAAAACCAATATGATTCATGCTCATTCTATACCCAAGCCCATGGCGCCCTTGTGTATTACCAAAATACATATCCAGCATTACCTGTCCATAATGGCGGTTGTTGGGACTCCCGGGAACGTTACACCCATAACTTACCTGTGCCTGATATGACTTTAAAGAACCAGCTACCGCAGGATTATTGAAATTGTCTACTATTAAATAGTTGAGGACATCTCCTTTTTTACGATGAAAAGGATGAATGGAATCGAGCACCTGAACCGTTGTATCAGTTGGAATGGAATCGGTGGGTATCTGTGCATACCCGGTCTGGAAGCAGGCGGACATAGCAATACAGATCAATAACTTGATTAGGTGGAAGGGTTTATCCATATGACCAAATTAGAGAGGAGATTTGTTAAATGCAAGGGATTGAAAAAATAGGTAAAATTTTATGGGATTGATATACTAGAATTGAATTGAGCGGAGTTTATAATAGGTTCTGTTCGCCATTTTCGCCATCAACAATTACCAGTCAAATATTTTACATTCATAAAAAAGGGTCCCGTTAGGGATCCAATGTTTCTAGAAACATATTGTCCCAACGGGACAATCCATCTGCCAGGGATAGCATCGGCATCCATTTATTGCGGTCCTGAACCATTTTCGAAGCGGTTGCACAGACGTGCCTTGGCACGTCTCCTCGACTGGACGAAAATCAACTATTAGCAATAAAAAGATACAGCGGACCCGCCTGCCGGCAGGCAGGTAGCCCGACCCGGAGTGGGCAAAGGTTCGGCCTGCGGGAATCGCGGGGGGCAGCCTCAAAAAAAATGTAGGATTTAGGAATAAAGATTTTGGGATTTATAACGACTAAAATCCTAAATCTCAAATCCTAAATCCCAAATCATCTTATATTTGCTCCTGCCATGGAATACAATCACAAGGAAATAGAAAAGCATTGGAGAGAATTTTGGGAAAAGAACAAAACTTTTGCGGCTAAGAATGAGTCAAAAGACCCCAAATATTATGTGCTGGATATGTTTCCTTATCCATCGGGTGCAGGATTGCATGTAGGTCATCCACTTGGATACATCGCCTCTGATATTGTGGCCCGTTATAAAAAATTATGTGGCTATAATGTTTTGCATCCCATGGGTTTTGATGCCTTTGGATTACCTGCCGAACAATATGCCATCCAAACCGGAAAACATCCGGCGGACACAACGGCTGAAAATATTACAAGATATATAGAGCAATTAAAAAATATTGGGTTTGCTTACGACTGGGATCGTCAGGTAAACACCAGCGAACCGCATTATTATAAATGGACACAATGGATCTTTTTGCAATTGTTCCACCATTGGTATGATGACAATGAGCAAAAGGCAAGACCGATTGATCAGCTCATCTCTATTTTTGAAAAAAATGGAAATGCGGGTTATGATAAACAAATGATCAGCGGAAATGTAGAGGCCATTGAGCAGACATTTAGCGCGGATGAATGGAAAGGATTTTCTGAAAAAATAAAAAGTGATATCCTCATGTGTTATCGACTGGCCTATCAATCATTCGCCTATGTGAACTGGTGCGAAGCATTGGGCACGGTATTGGCGAATGACGAGGTAAAAGATGGTGTAAGTGAACGAGGCGGACATCCGGTAGAAAGAAGACAAATGCGTCAATGGTTTTTGAGGATCACCTCATATGCGGAAAGATTGTACAATGATTTGAATACCCTCGACTGGAGTGATAGCATGAAGGAAATGCAACGACACTGGATCGGCAAAAGCGAAGGAGCGTTGATCAAATTCCAGGTAAAGGATACGAATGAATTCATTGATATTTTTACAACCCGACCTGACACGATCTATGGAGTAAGCTTTATGGTGCTTGCGCCGGAAAGCGAATGGATCAATGTATTGACCACGGCCGATAAAAAAGCAGAGGTGGATAAATATGTAACGGAATCGAAGAACCGGAGCGAAAGAGAACGACAAGCGGATGTAAAAAGGATTACCGGTGTGTTTACCGGTTCTTATTGTATCCATCCGTTTACGGGAAAAGAAGTGCCGATCTGGACCAGCGAATATGTATTAGCAGGTTATGGTACAGGCGCCGTGATGGCGGTGCCTGCCCATGACAGTCGTGACTTTCGTTTTGCGAAACATTTTGGTTTACCCATTCCCAGAGTGATTGCAGGTGCCGATGGTGACAAAAGTGAATTGGTGGATGATGCCTACGAGGCAAAAGAAGGAATCCTGATGAATTCTGATCTCCTGGATGGAATGAAGGTGAAGGATGCGATCCAGATGGTGATCCAGAAAGTGGAGAAGATGGGGATAGGTATAAGACAGATCAATTATCGTTTACGGGATGCGAATTTTAGCAGACAAAGATATTGGGGGGAACCGTTTCCGATTTATTATAAAGACGGGATTGCAACGCCGTTGGAATTTTCGGAATTGCCATTGAAGCTTCCGGAGATGGAAGACTTTAAACCAACCGGAAATCCGGAGGGTCCATTAGCAAAACTCACCGATTGGAAACATAAAGGTTATCAATTGGAAACGGATACGATGCCGGGTTTTGCAGGTAGCTCCTGGTATTTCTTGCGTTATATGGATGCGGAGAATCCAACTGAATTTGCATCGACCAAAGCCTTGAGCTATTGGCAGGATGTAGATTTTTATATCGGTGGAACAGAACATGCCGTTGGACATTTATTGTATTCCCGTTTCTGGCATAAGTTTTTATATGATCTGAATTTTGTGCCCACGATAGAGCCGTTTAAGAAATTAGTGAATCAGGGGATGATACAGGGGGTGTCGGCCTATTGCTATTTGGGGTTCCCAACTTTATTGAAAAATTATAATCCTGTAAGGGATAATGAAATGATGGTAATATCCAAAGATAAATACGATGCCATTTTGAATGAAAATAGGAAGGATGAAGCTATCAAATTTATTAAGTATTATCATAAAGTAATTTGTGATGCAAAAGATGAAGATCTTGACGATATTCCGGACGAGGTTTATTTGAGTCAGATTAGTGATATAGTCTTTTTTAGACGATTGGTTTTAATTGATGACGTAGATAGCATTACCAATTGTATTACCCAAATTGATTTTATAAAGGATAGGATGAAAAGTTATGGGGATACAAAAGATATCAAGTTCCATTTTTATTCTGATTATGAGGGACAAATTCTGTTGGATCGGGAAGTTGAGAAAATGTCAAAATCTAAATTGAACGTAATAAACCCCGACCAAATCTGCACCGACTACGGCGCCGATACCCTCCGCATGTATGAAATGTTCCTCGGCCCCATTGAACAAAGCAAACCCTGGAATACAAACGGTATCACCTGAGTATATGGTTTCCTAAAATAACTTTGGAGAAATTGTATATGTCCGGATGGAAAATTTTCCTTGACGAATGAAGAACCGAATCCGAAGGAATTAAAAACGTTGCATAAGACCATTAAAAAAATACGGGAGGATATTGAAAGTTTAAGTCTGAATACGTCTGTTTCTGCCTTTATGATCTGTATGAACGAACTGGCGGATATGAAGTGTAACAAGAGGAAAATCT
>JANWKQ010000007.1 GCA_025451295.1 Flavobacteriales bacterium
GATCCAACGTTGTCGCAAAACGATTTTACCATTTATCCAAACCCAACGTCCGATATGTTGAATTTTTCCAAAGAACTGGCGAAGGTGGAAATTTACAATGCATTTGGACAAATGGTAATTAGTACCTTATTGAATACAAAGAGTATTTCCATTGCTCAGTTGGCAAATGGAGTATATTTTGTAAAATCAGGAAATCTCAATAAAAAATTTATTGTAAAGCATTAAAATAAAACAAGTCGTTCATTCAATCAACCGGAAGGCCCAGAGTTATTCGCTTTGGGTCTTTTTATTTGGATGGCTGCTCCGGTATTCCGCTTTTTTTCGGAGTAAGAAACTTCTCATCTTCCACCAACATCAAAGGCTTCCTTCCCAAAAATCATCATCAATAACAAAAATATTAGCAGTCCTGCAAAAATAAGTAACACAAACTTTCCTTGAAGAAAACTACCCCTGGTTGGTTCACCTTTCTCAGGAAACATGAAGGACAATTGCTCCTCTGCATCCTTGTTGAGAAATACAAATCGAATTATGACAATTAAGATTATTAATAGTCCGACTACTACAGCCGCGTTAACAGGGTATTGAACTCTTCAAAAGTAGTAGTTCTCAATATAACTTTCATAGATATTTCTGTTCAGAAATTCTGGGATTCCAGTAAGTAAATCAATTTGTCTTCTCCATCGGAATGATCTTGTATTGCAGTGCTTCTCTCAGATCATACTTCCAGCGGTAAAAAATTCCACCGTTTACATAGGGAAAGTCAGGGATATTATCTGCATTGAAATAGGCATTCACACCTCCATATAAACCAATACCGGAAGTATGATTAAACTCTGCTTTGAAAACAATACCCATATACTCACGGTTATTTAAATATAAACCGGTTTGAGTATTATTGATGCCCATAAAATTTCCGTTTCTAAAGGAAGGTCTCATATCAAATCCAAGTCTTAACCATATCTGTTCTTTCCAAAAGGTAGTTCCAAGCTCGGTATAGATCCTGAAATCACCACTGTGATCATCGGTCCTATACGTTCCTCCCAGATCGAGATTCACATAATATTTTTCGCTGAAAGTTTTGGCCACGTGAAAATTCGGATTGAAAGAAAACGCTTCGAGCCCCGTTTTTAATCCAGTCTGTTCTTCGTAGGTGCTCGTTTTAAATTCAGACAGCAATGAAACAGCCAATGCCCAGGTGTTCTTATGAAAAAATTTATATTTCAGGCCCGCCTGAATATTTCCGACGTTAAACATGTCGGATGCAGGAAGGGTATCTGGAAAATTGGTCAATAAGGTTGTTGGGGTTTCGCTGCTCGAAACTATTTTCAAAGGTACGGAGACAAAAAGAGAAAGTTTTTCAATCGGACTGTAGTGGGCAAACATGCGAATGGTTACATCCGAAATACGCCGATGTAAATTTCCATTATTGGCAGAATCAGGTTTTAGGAGCATGATCCTTTCATAACCCTGGTACCCTGCTTCCACACCTACAAAGCCCCCTCCTTCATGATTGATAAAGGCACCTTCAAACTGGGCGAAAAAGGGAGTCGGACATAGCAGACACCAACATACAAAAAGTAGTTTTCTCATTGTCATAGAAACATATTTCAAAAATACAGATTTTCCAGGAGAAGGTCGTTGATAAATTTTGACATTTATCGCCTAAAGAAGATCATTGGCTACATTCGCCAACTCCGATCTTTCGCCTTTCTCCAGTGTAATATGTGCATGAATGGGATGGCTATGCATCCGGTCGATCAGATAGGATAATCCATTACTCTGGGTATCCAGGTATGGGGTATCTATCTGGTAGATATCTCCTGTAAAAATAATCTTCGTCTTCTCTCCTGCCCGGGTAATGATCGTTTTGATCTCATGCGGTGTAAGATTCTGGGCTTCGTCGATAATAAAAAAGATGTGGGATAAACTTCGTCCGCGAATATAAGCTAATGGGGTGATCACGATCTTTTCATTCTCCAGCATTTCGGTGATCTTTTTACCATCCTTGTCTCTTTCATCAAATGTGTTTTGAATATATTTGAGATTGTCGTACAAAGGTTCCATATATGGATTCAACTTCGACTTGATATCGCCTGGTAAAAAACCAATATCCTTATTGCTTAAGGGAACGATAGGTCGTGCCAGATAGATCTGACGGAAATCGCTTCTTTGTTCCAAAGCACTTGCCAATGCGATCAAAGTCTTACCGGTACCTGCAACTCCCTGAACAGTTACCAACCTCACCTCAGGATTCATCACTGCGTGAAAGGCAAAAACCTGTTCCGCATTTCAGGGTTTTATATTGTAGCAGGTTCGTTTCTCAACCCTTTCGATTTTATAGGTCACCGGATTAAAAAAGGCTAACACGGAGGTGCGCCCATTTTTTAAAATAAAATAATGATTGGGGATAGGATCCGTATCAAAAAGATCCTTTACCTCACAAAATCCGGTTTGATAAATACTATCGATCAACCCGCTTTCAATCCCTTCAACGGTTGTATTCCCCTTATACAACTCATCCACATTTTTTACTTTACCGGTTTCGTAATCTTCCGCATGTATATCCAATGATTTGGCCTTGATACGAAGATTAACATCCTTAGTCACCAACACTACTTTTCGATCCGGAAAATCGGTCCTGAGTTTGATGGCTGCATTTAAAATCTTATGATCATTTTTATTGTCACCAAAAACCTTCGTGGCATCTGGGGTCGTGTTTTCTTCCATCACCACCTTGAATTTTCCTTTCGATTTTCCTTCGAGTGGGATCCAATCGGTTAAAGAAGTTCCTTTCGAATAACTATCCATGATCCGGATAAATTCCCGGGCCTCAAAATTCTTCATGTCATTTCCCTTCTTGAAATTATCAAGTTCCTCTAATACGGTAATAGGAATAGCCACATCGTTTTCTTCGAAACTTTCGAGTGCATGGTGGTTAAAAATAATTACAGAGGTATCTAAAACGAAAATCTTTGGCAGGTTCTTTTTGGCGGTCATTAATCTCTAAATTGGTCTATCTGGAAGTTGAAATAACTAATTCTTTTATACAAATACCTCATTGTTAAAAAATATAGCATTCACAGAAAATAAAACCCTTGTATTTATTGATATTACGGCGATGTTACTCCAATTATCAACAATGGTATGCATGCCTACCATTGGCTGAAATAATGGAGGTGTAAGGGCTAATTAGCAGTTTTTACGAACTTCGCCTGATAGCTTTCTGTTCCGGCTGAAAGTCTCAAAAAATAAATTCCATCCGGTAAAAAGGAAATATCAACGGGTGTATTCCATTGATAGTTGATGGTCTTCATACATTTTCCCTCGACCGAAAAAATATTCAATTGATAAAGGGTCATTTCATTTTGATCGGACAAAATAAAGATCTGATCAGATGCCGGATTTGGATAAATCATTCGCTTCTGATCAGAATAAGTATTCAGACCCACCACATTGAGTGTGGTTGCAATAGCGAAATAGGCGTTCAGTTTCCCTTGCCCCCATTGGGTGCTTCCGCTGTCAGGAATATCACCGGTATGACTGTCCTCGCGGGCAGTTGTCATAATAATATCTTTTACTTCCTGTGATGTAAGCAATGGATCCGCCTGCAGGATCAATGCAGCTACACCTGCTGTGGCGGGTGAAGACATGGATGTTCCGGAAAATCTGGCGAACGGATAAGTACGACTATTGAAAACGATAGAAGTTACCGGTGTATAAGCAGATGTGGTAAAGGAAGAAATCGAAGAACAAATATTTCCTCCGGGGCCTGAAACATCTGGTTTCATACTGCCATCAATTCTGGGGCCTTTGCTGGTAAAACTACATACCTGACCTCCAACAAGATTTCCGAGTCCATTCAGGAATTCAGGATAATGAGCTGCTACGGTAATGATACTGCTGGTTACACCTGGTTCTGCTACGGCAAATTCATCATTTCCTGCTGTATAACCAGGGCCCAGGCTTATAAAGCTTTGTCCCCAATTACCGGAACCCCAATTAAATTCTGTAACATTCCAATAGTGTACAACACCACTGTCCGCATAAGAAACAAACAATGTTTTGTATGACGTTTTGTTCTGGATTCGAAAATCCATATACGGACGAAGGTTAGAAGGATGTGCATCATCCGCTGCCATGGTATACCAAACTGTATCCACACCAACCGTAATGAAAGAATCTACATAATTAGTATCTATTGCTGTATTGAACATTGGTGATTCCGCGACCACTATATTGGATGCATTCAATAACTGGATCTTCGATTGGAACGAATGATTTACCTGACCCCACATGGGTATATTCTGACCCCAGTTGGTGGTATCCGCATATGTATAAAATCCTACTCTTGATTTAAGGGTGTCGGCTGCAAAAGTTTTTTGAATATGAAACTGGGTGCCTCCGTTGTTTCCGGCAGAACCACAAAATACCACGCCTTGTGACGAAAGAACATCCATCGCCAGACTGGTCAAAGAATTTCCGTCAAGCGTTTTGCTTCCGCCATAATAACCACCAAAACTCATATTGATTACCAGTCTTTTTCCCGCTGCATCGGCTTTTGTTTTCATCCAGTTAAAGGCATCCAGGATGGCGGCTTCATCTATGAGTCTGGTCACCATGAGGAATTCTGCTTCGAATGCCATTCCTCTGTATTTGGTTCCGGCTCCGCTTCCACCTGCAATACCAGCCACGTGTGTTCCATGTGTATGATGCCCGTAGAAGTTGGTCGTATCCGTTTGTGCCAATAATAATTCAGTAGCGCCATTATATTCGGCTCCATAAGTAAAACCTGAAGGGGCGGGACCTGAAGTTTTGAATTGGTCCCATGCTGCATGGATACGTGTTTGTGTTAGTAAAGTATCGTAAAACATCGGACTTGTATAATCAAATCCCCAATCTGCTACACCAATCATTACATTCAGGCCGGTATAGGATTGAGGAAGGTTGATCCCTTTATGCACACTGTCCACCCTGGTATCATAGAGTGAACGATCCAGATCTGGTGCCACCTTTCCGGCAATGCAGATATATTCAAGTCCGACAATTGTATTCAAACTCAAAAGCTCATTCACAGGAACCCTTAAAGTAACCACTTCCCCTATTTTCGATCCAATGATCATGTGATGATTGATGAATTCAGCAGGGTCAAACTGTGCATTTTTTTTCGCAAGAAATGAAACCACATAGCCTCCGCCTGTTTTATAAATTGGAAACTGGCCGCTTAGATCATTCCAACGTACAGATTGTCCCTGACTGATTTTATATTCTTCTAAAATAAGTTTAATCGCTCCTCTTGTTTCCGAGGTCATTCTGGGTTGAGCAAACATGGAAATGGAAGGCGTCAGGACCAGCAGTAAAAATATAACTACCTGATTAAGAGCGGGTCTTTTCATAAAAAAAGGATGAATGGTAAAGTTAATCAAAAAAATCGGCTCTCCAAAGCAGACCCGGCTATTAAAAATTAGCTGCTGAAAACTTTTGATCTCTCTGGTCTGATCATTTTAATATTATGGAGACCTTTAGCCTGCTACCATGAGTATCACAACACAAGACAAGAGAACAAAACACATTGAGGTGCTGGAGCAGTTTTGCCCTCCCGGAACAGCATCCCTCGTATATGATTGGATCGTTTATTACCGGATTCGTTTTCGTATTAGCAAAAGTAGAAATAGTCGCTTTGGGGATTACCAGAGTCCCAATAGAGGAGGTGTGCATAAGATCTCTGTGAATCACGATCTCAACCAGTTTGCATTTCTCATTACTTTTTGTCACGAAGTGGCCCATCTGGTACAATGGGAAAAACATCGTGACAATGTTGCACCACATGGAGGTGAATGGAAACATGAATTCAGGATATTGCTATTGAATTTCATAGGCAAAGATGTTTTTCCCCGGGATGTTGAAATGGCACTGGATAAATATATTCTCAATCCAAAAGCAAGCAGTTGTGCGGATCATGAATTGTACCGTACACTAAAAAAATATGATGTAAATCCAGTTACCCACCTGGAAGAACTTCCTTTGGGCTCTTTATTTTCGATTGGCACAGGTAAATTATTCAAAAAAGGCGCTAAACAGCGTACACGGTTTCTTTGTCAATGTCTTGACGATAAAAGGATGTATTATGTAAGTGGGATAGCAGAAGTAAAAGTAGTTACACAGGCTTTGTTTGCCGATTAAAGAAATTTCTCTCCCTTTTCAATCCTCACTTCGTTCACCAGATGTTTAATTTTTTGTTCATCTTCCATCTTACAAATGAGCAAAACACCGTTACTCTCAGCTACAATGCAATTCTCCAATCCCTGAAGTACTACCAGTTTATCCTTGGGAACATGCACCATGCAATGATGTGAATCATATAACATCACGTTCTTTCCAACCACTGCATTCGGATTTTTCTTTTGTTTCAGTTCATCAAACAATGAGCCCCAGGTTCCCAGATCACTCCAACCAAAATCAGCCGTGATCACATAAACATTGTCAGCCTTTTCCATGATACCGATGTCAATGGAGGTATTATGAACTTCCTGGTAAATATCTTCCACGATTTTCGGTTCGGCCGGGGTATCAAACTGAGCTTCTCCTTCGCTGAATAAGGAAAATTCCTCAGGCATATATTTTTCAAATACATCTAGAAAAGTTTTTAGTTTCCAGATGAACATTCCACTGTTCCATAAAAATTCTCCGCTGTTCATAAAGTTGCGGGCCATTTCAAGTTCTGGCTTTTCGGTAAACGATTTTACTTTTTTGATCTCTGTATTTCCATTGGCCTTCGGACTAAACTGAATATATCCATAACCGGTATCTGGTCGTGATGGTTTAATTCCCATCGTTAGTAATACATCATTTTCCTTCGCATAGTCGAGTCCAAGACTTATCACACGAATCAACTCTTCTTCTTTGGTCACCAGATGATCAGCAGGAGTGATCAGCATGGTAGCATCCGGATTTCTCTTCTTGATCTTATAGGCAGCGTATGCAATGCAGGGTGCTGTATTTTTACGCATCGGTTCTGCCAGAATATTTTCTTTTGGAATAGAAGGTAGCTGTTCAGCAACCAGGTCGGTATAATCTTCATTGGTAACTACCAGAACATTTTCGGGTGGGAATATAGATTGTACTCTGCGATAAGTGGCCTGTAATAAAGTTTCACCTGTACCGAGTATATCGATAAATTGTTTTGGATGACTTTGTCTGCTCATAGGCCAGAAGCGGCTACCAATGCCGCCGGCCATTATCACACAATAATTCGAACTCATGATAATTTTTTCAAGGCAGTTCTTAAACGATCAAAAATAGAAGGAATATCCTCCAGTTTCGTAGTACCTACACTTAACCTGTACCAGTTTGATTCACGTGGTGATCCAAAGGCAAAAAACGGAACTACCGCAAACCCTGCTTCATTGAGAATATAAGAGGTAACATCATCCGTTGTCAGGAGCATATTTCCATCTGGTGTTGTTTTTCCTTTCAGATCGAATTTAATGGTTAAATAAATCGCGGCCTGAGGCACAATCGCATCCACTGCAAAACCTTCACTTTTCAGGTCCATGAATACTTTATACAATCCATCAAACCTTTGCTTCACCGCACCTTTTATCCAGTTAAGATAAGCGTCTACCGCAGGTTTGTTTTTCAGAAAATGGGTGGTGGCAACCTGTTCCGCTTTGGGACTCCAGGCGCCTACATGACCCAGGATGGATTTCATTTTGTTGATCACATTTTCTGGCCCGAAAGTCCAACCTACCCGAACACCGGTAGCTGCGAATCCTTTGCTGATGCCATCCACAAAAATAGTATAGGGTTTCATCTCCGGTCTTAGCGAAACCGGATCGTAATGTTTCGTGTCTCCTGCTGTTAACAGCCAGTAGATCTGATCGTACATCAGATACAATGGTTTTTCATTTTCTCCCCTTCTTTTATTTTCAGCTAATATAATATCGCAAATCTCTTCCAGTTGTTTTTTGCCAAATACTGTTCCGGTAGGATTCAAAGGTGAGCATAAAGCCATTAAGCTGGCATCCTTTAAATGAGGCGCCAGTTCAGCAGCTGTAGGCATAAAATTATTTTCAGGACTGGTCTCCACCATTACCTGTTCAGCCCTGGTAAGATATGCATAGTGATTATTGTTCCATGATGGTACAGGAAAAATTACTTTATCCCCCGGATTAACGATGGCTTGAAAAATAGAATAAATAAGCGGACGAGCACCACCTGCAATTAATATTTCGCTTTTAGAATAATCAAGATTTCCGTATTGTTTCAAAAAAACACTTACCGCTTCTCTCAGTTCCATTACCCCTTCCGCAGGAGGGTAATTGGTCTGATCCGCTTCATATGCTTTAATGATCTCCGCCTTCAGTTCATTCGGGATCGGGAATAAAGCCGGATTAAAATCTCCGATGGTAAAGTTAAATACAGAACTTCCCTGTTTGATCTTTTCATTGATCTCTCCGGCAAGTTTGATAATCTCAGAACCAATCAGGTTTTGGGCAAGTTCAGATACTTTTGTCGACATAGATTTTTTGTTAGGGATTCCTTTGTTTTTTCAAGATTTTGTCCCGTCGCAAACATACTTTCATTGGGTCAGAATTCCAAATTAGAAATATGTTAATGATTCATGATGGTTTATAAATAATTATGCTGCCTTTTCGGGTGCTTCACTATAGTTATGGCAGGCAAAGCCAGCAGCCACAAATGGCAGTACGGGTTATTTCGAAGGCATAATCCGCCTGCCAGTGGCTGCAGGCTTTGCCTGCCATAAGCTGCCGCTTCGCCCCCTGGCAGACCAGCTAAAGCCTGCATAGCGGAGACAGAATATAATCTTTACATTTGCAACATGAGTAGTCGTCAACCAGCTTACGAAGAAGCGATTAGAGAAATCAGCGGCGTTATTGATGGTGAGCCTGATCTCATTGCCAATTTATCCAATACGGTAGCAATCTTAAAAGAAAAATTCAATTTCTGGTGGATCGGATTTTACCTGGTAAAAGGTGATCAATTGGTCCTGGGTCCATTTCAGGGACCAGTTGCCTGCACACGTATTGCCATGGGGAAAGGGGTTTGCGGAACCAGCTGGCAAAAAC
>JANWKQ010000008.1 GCA_025451295.1 Flavobacteriales bacterium
AGCCCGTTGGATTCCCTCTATGATCTGATGGGTCTTGAATTCGAAATTACCGATGTGATAATCACACTGGACCAGTGCTATTTTCATACAGCTAAATTAATAATATTTGAGTATTGGGGCAGACCTATTTTTTGATCAGCTTCCTTTTCAGGAGTTTTTCGAAGAAGGCGTGGAGCGGGAAAATCGCCGCTGCTACTAAGGCATTGATGAGAAGCTTCCAGCCAGGAGCACCCCCGGTGATCAAATCCACATAAGGGTCGAACAATACGAGCAGAAACTCGAAGAAAATAAGGAAAGCAAAGAAAATAAGTCCTTCTATCATCCGAGGTTGCATTTTTAGTTTGGTGCCACCCAGAAGGATGAAGGTAACCAGCAAAGCAAGAATAAAAATAAGAATGATGGAATATTGGAGATTGTCTCTGCGATTTCTTTCTTCCTGGATCCTTCGTTTTTCTTCCTGATCTGCTTTCTCCTGTAGTTCCTTGATCTGTTTTTCCTGTCGCAGGATCTCATTTTCCCTTTCTTTTTTCTCTGTATCGTACTTGGTTTGCATATCGGCAATATTCCGGTTGCTTTGCTCGCTGAATATGCTATCCTGGTATTGGGCATATAAACTCATATATCTGAACGAGCTATCTGCATTGTGCATGTTCTTATAAATTTCCCCCATACCGTAGTAAACAGCCGCTATTAAATCATGTGCTCCAATCTCAGAAGATATCTCTAATCCTTTCTTTTGAACCTCCAACGCCTTTTGATGTTTTCCCAGGAGATCGTAAACATACCCGATGTTAATAAGACAGGTGGCCATCCCGATTTTACTGTTTATTTTCTCGTAGATAGTTTGTGCAAGGTCATAGTTAAGAAGTGCCTTGTCTAATTGATTTAAGTCCTGATAAGCCGTTCCCAGATTCGCAAGTGCATCGGCAGTCCCAACATCATCACCAATCCTCTGATAAATTTCCAGCGCCTCCTGAAAATATTTTTCAGCATTTTCAGAATCATACTTGTCATAGTGAACCACCCCCGAATTATTAAGTGCTGACGCCAATCCACTTTCATTTTTCAACACACGATAAAAAGCAACTGCTTTGTCATAACATTCGATCGCTTTGTCAAAATTATTCTGGATGCGATACAGGTTTCCCATACGTATATAACATAAAGCACCTTTTTCGTCATCCTTTACTCTCTCCGAGATCTGCAAGGCCTGGAAGTAGTAATTCATCGCAGTATCGGTTTTGTTCTTATTCACATAGGCAAAACCCATGTCAATAAGGGCGGACATTTCCCCTTTTGTATTCCGAAGCTGGCGAGCCAGTTTATACTCCATTGTTGAATAAAAAAGCAGTGTATCCGCATCCGCCTCTTCGTAATGTTCGCAAAGTGCTTCCAAAACATCCAGTTTTGATGCATTATTTGGAAGTGTATACAATAAATTAACCAGTGAATCCTTTGAAGTTTGTGTGAAACACTTTGTTGAATACAGAAGAGAAACAGTAATAGCAAATAAATACCGTATGGTGGTTGCGGGTTTCACAAAGTTGGTGTTTAGTGTAAAAACAATAAAGGCGGAACAATCTCCGCCTTTATTATCCTAAAATGATTTTAACGTATCAGCGTAATAGACGCAGCTACTTCTCTTCCTCCATAATCGATCTTTTCAAATTTTACGACTGACCCCACAACGATGTTGGCCTCTTTGGTCCTTGAGTGTGCAAAATCGATGGTTCCACCGGTAGCACGTTCTCTCAATGTTCCACCTTCACCGGAAACACTTTGAACAACTCCACGCTCCAACGACTCAAGACCAATGGCCAGATCAACACCATTTGAATCTTTGATCAGATTATAGATCACTTTTACTCCTTCTGCCAGTCCTAATTCCGCAAATAAAGATTGCTCAAAATTATAAACGGTTCTTGTTTGAAGATCCTCTAATGTTCCGGTGTGAACAGGAAATGAACCTGCGCTTGAACTTGATCTTGGCCCATTGTTGGTTTTAACGATTCCTCTTGCCATAATGATTTATTTTAAAGGTTAGTATTTTAATGTAGGTATATACAAAAATAGAAAAGTTTGTGAATTATGGATATTTTTTAAAAAATATCTGATTGGGTCGCCTGACGGGTCGTTCCCACAATGCCCGAGAGCTATCGGGACTTCGGCTGAACGGGATGATAGCGGCAAATAAAAAAAGGCCATCGCTATGATGACCTTTTTTAAAATATGATTAAAGAATAATTTTAGAAAGCGTAAACGTCTCCCATTTCAACTGTTTCACCAGCTGGAAGAGCAACAGGAATGTTACCAACATTAAAGATGGTTTGAACATCAGTTGCACCATCAGTAATGCTTACATCTTCCATTCTAAGAACGGCAGACCAATGACCCTGATCAGTTGTAGCAAGCTGAGTGAATCCAAATGTTCCCTGGATATCAGAAGAAACTGCATACGAGTTATAGTCTAAGCTAACCTGAGATAAAGCACCATCACCAGCTCCCATAGGATATCCGGCCAATGAGTATTTAACCATCATATCAACAACCTGGAAATTTCCATTATCAGTTAATGTAAAGTCAAAATCCTGATCGTAGTCACCATAAACTCTACCATTCATATCCGCATTTCTTGCTGGGATATAAACTGTAGAACTTACATAACCATTTGTGTTAACGTCAACATTCTGGAAACTGATTGTTGATTTGAAGTTAACAGAAGCAAAACCTGGAGAAGAAACATATCCTGAAACAGTTCCTGCTGCGATATTTTCAAATACAGCGATACCATCCTGACCTACAGTCTTGGTAGTAACACCATTTTGAGTTTGAATGGTAACTGTAGCATTGTTTGCTCCTCTTTGAATATCACCTACTGGAACTACTTGTACTCCATAATTTACGGTATACTTTCCATCAGGATTTACGTCATTATCCGGATCAATACTTTCTGCGGGTGCGCAACTTGCAAGAATCCCTGCAATCATTCCTAAGCCCAATAAATAATTCAATTTGAATTTTTTCATAATATTAATTGTGTTATGTTTCTGCAAATGAACCTACAATATTGGTTTTCGCTGTATCTTAGTTAGAATTCTTAGAGTTTCAGTTAGTATTCGAATGGTTTGGTTGAGAATTTATGGTTGAAAAATGAGCCAAATTACCTAAATCATTTTAGTCAATGGCTTGAAAATCATAGAAATGAATTTTAAAAGGGGGCATCTCAACAACGTTATGCCCCCCTTTTCTTAAAAGCTGCTTCGCAGCGTAACGATTATATTTCGTCCGGCACCCGAAATACCCGATCCAAACGTTCTGTATTTTAAATCCATGATATTATCAACTCCAACCTGGATTCTCAGATATTTATTCACTGAATATCCAAGTTTCGCATTGAATGTATACCAGCCTGGCATACCAACTGAAGTAGCATATGCTAAATTATCTTCACCGGATGGGCTATAATCTCCCAACAGTTTTGGAGCAGAATACATAACGGATGCTTCTGCATACCATTTTTTATAATTTAATATAGCAGCTGTTCTTCCATATAATGGAGCAATGTGGTCAAGGGGTTGCTCTACACCGGAAACGATCAATCTTCCATAGGTATAGGTCAATGAAGAATTCATTGCAAAGTATTTGGTAATGTTTGCCTGAATATTTGCATTGAAACCAACCACATATCCTGTATTGGCATTCTGACTTGCATATACTGCACTTGGAGTGCCTGCATATACAACACTGTCAGATCCATTTAAAGTAAACGGAAGAGCAGCGATCATACTCGGAACATAAGTTCCAAAACCTGCCACTTCTATTCTTACGCAATCAAAAAAGGTTTTCGACAAATTCAATTCTCCATTCAACGAATACTCCGGCGTCAGATTAGGATTTGGTACAAACAACTGACCCGGGGCCGAATCAAAAACCTTCGTCATATCGTCCACATTCGGTGCCCTGAATCCGGTTGATGCAAGCAGACCAAATCTCCATCCTTTGCCTGGTGCATATAGTACACCCAGATGTCCATTCACTCCAAAATTGTTCTGGGAAGCCGTGTTAAATGGAAACGGAAAAAAAGTTGTATCTATGAATTGGGAATTCAAACCAACCATGTTTAGTCGAACGCCTCCTGTAACAGTAAATTTTGGGTGAGGAAACCAGGTTTCATGTACATACAATGCCGCAGCATAGTAACTGTTACCACCATCAGGATATCTCGTATTCGATGACCCCGCAAGTGTATCCGTATTTACATTGGTCTTAAAAGCAGTAGAAGTGACCGAGTTAAAAAGGCCCTCAAATCCAAATTTTAATTCATGTTTTTTAAACGTCCTTTTCAAATCAACATTCACATTAATGGCATGCACTTTCTCATCCTGAGTGGTAAGATTGTTGTTATTAAGTCTTCTCGAATTTCTGCTTTCGTTAAAATACTGATACGTAATTCCTGCCCCTATTTTCCAGTCACCACTCATTCTTTCATATCTGTATGAGCCAAGCAACCAGGTTTCTGGTCCATAATACCATTGCGCCCATTTGGCTGTTCCACTCGCCATTTCAGTCAAACGATCGTATCGATGAACATCGGATGTGGTTGTAAACTGAACACTCACGATATGTTTATCCTTGGCATTGGGGGCAAAAAGGAATTTCTGCATGGCGTTCATTTGCCAGTATTCGGTTTTTACCTGACGATTCTTATCCGGATTAACAAATACACTGTCTGCATTATTGATGCGTTCCACATAGAAATTTCTGTTCCAGAGAGAGTCGCCATCAATACCACCATTGGCTCCCTGCCAACGATCATCAAAATCAGTAAATGTAAAGGAGGTAAATGATCCGAATTTTTTTCCGGCAATATTAAAGTCAACATGGCCGGTTTTTTCAAAATCAGCCGAACCAAGACGAGCCATTACATTACCTGTAAAAAGCAATTTATCTGATATGCTTAATACCGGATCTTTCGTTTTAAATACCATAGTACCTCCAAGTGCATCACTGCCATACATTACCGAACCAGGCCCATACATTACCTCCGCTCTTTCCAATGTATTCTGATCTACACGGATGAGATTTTGTAAATGTCCCGCTCTGAAGATCGCATTATTCATCCGAACACCATCCACAACAATCAATACACGGCTTGCCTCAAATCCTCTGATCATAGGACTTCCGGCACCCAACTGGCTTTTCTGTACCAGCACTCCTCCTTGATTTTGCAAAAGATCAGCCGTTGTACCGGAGTTTGAATTCTCAATTAATTGCTTTGGAATTACATTTACATAATAGGGTGAATAGTCGCGGGGATCTTTTTGTTGATTCACCGACATAACATATTCATTCAGATTGATGATCTTTCTGTCAAGCTTTACTTTAAAATTGTCAGTTGCGAGGGCATCCGATTTCACCACTTTAGAAAAATAGTCAGGATGAACGATCGCAAAAGAGTCGACCTTGATGTTTGAAAAATCTATTTCCCCAATACCATTTCCGGTGATCTCCGTTACCGAAGCGCCATTAATAGTGACCGGAGTAAAAAACTGAAGGGTAGGAGAATTAACTCCGGTTCCACTGCCAGATTCAATAATTTTTATTGTTTGTGCATTTGTAGTAAGGAAAATACCAAATACCAATGCCAAACCCGTACAAGTTTTTTTCATAAAAAAAGTGTTTGTTCAACAATAATTAAAAAGAAATGGGTCTGTGTTGAACTAGCCTTTTGGCGGAGGAGTTAGAAGAAGGGAATAAGCAAACGAATAGTCGTTTTGCATTGCGCTCAACTTATTGTTTGTTGTATTCAATAAAAACTCCGAATGATCTATTGGAGGTATCTGAACAAATATTTTGCTCATTTCATTCATTTTTTTGGTCGTGGACTTTTCAGCTGCTTTTCTGGATTGTTTCTTCAGATGGTCTTCTTTTGTATCCTTCTTACAGGTATATAAAACATCCCCATCTTTGTTTTCCTTTTTAACCACATCGTACATCTCTCCCTTCCATTCAAATTCCCTTGCATGTTCCCATTGGGCATTTTTGATTGCCGATCCCTTCAGAATACAAAGCTCTTCCTTTTTAAAATCTCCGGAAATAATGCGATTGAACTCGCCTTTTTTATGGGTAACGATCAATAAGGAAAACAAACCATACCCAAGTATGTTAAAAGAAAACACCCCAACCAACAATAAGGCAATGTATGGTCTCTTGCTGCACATTAGATCAAATATAACAATTTTTATATCAGAAACTAAATAACCAGTTGTATATTAGTTGCCAGGAAAACCAACCAGAGATTTATGAACGTCAGGAAGTTAAAATATTTTATTATACTCATGTGCTTTCACATGCAGGTTACATCAGCTCAGATCATCGACACCGTAGGAAATACCACTATCCGTATTGATTCGCTGATAGGATTTACCGGAGTAGCGCAAGACTGGCCCTGGGATGTACAATGGGGTCCGGATAATAGTCTATGGTTTACGGTGGGAGATAAAGTTTGCAGATATGATACCGCCACCCAAATAATTCACACGATCCTTAATCGTCCCGACACTACTTCCAACACGATGAGCATTGCGTTTCATCCAAACTTCGGTACAACACCCATTGTATACGTTACTGTGGATACTGCCGAATACTATTATTCCTATTCCGGCGGACCCATTGTCCTCTATAAATATGATTATTCCGCTTCAGGAGATTCATTATATAATGAAACTTCTATCCTGGGATGGAGTCATGGAGGAGAACATTGTGGGGGAAGATTACATGTTGGTCAGGATGGTTATTTATATTGTACAACCTCCGAATACTTTTTTAGCTCCGACACAACAGGAGATCTGCACGGAAGGGTATTGCGAATAAATCTGGATGGAACAGTTCCCAGTGTAAATATCAGTGGAGATTATCCGATTAGCAAAGGACACCGAAATCCGCAGGGAATTGTGCAGGTCCCCAATGGAAATATTATCATTTCGGAGTTTGGACAAATCATAGATGAGTTGAATTTGATCCAGGAATATGGATATTATGGATGGCCTGCAACTGATGGAGATAATTGCTTCGATCCGGATTCATGTAACAGTCCTACCTGGTCGTATATTTCTCCAATCGATACAGCGATGCGTCCGCCGTCAGGAATTGCATATTATGATCATCCCGCCATTCCTGAATTTCAAGGTTGTATTTTACAATGCATTCTAAGTTTTGGTGGATATCAGGGCGGATTGGTGGCGTCCAAATTAAATGCAACCATGGATGATGTGGTAAGTGATGTGCACTATTTTAAAGGGGAGTATAAAAGATTCAGGGATGTTTGCGTCTCCCCGGATGGAAAAGTTTTTGTGATCACGCATGATCGGATGGAACCGGTGATCCGATGTATTTCAAATCCTAATTATGTGATCGGTCTGGAAGAATTTGGGAATGTTTCTATCAATATTTTTCCGAATCCTGCACAAGCTATGATCAACCTTTCCTCCGATAAAAATATTGGTAGCTGGGAGATCATTTCCATTGACGGAAAAAAAATTCTGACGGGAAGTTGCGATGCGCTTTCAACTCAGATCAATATTTCAGATCTGGAAACCGGTGTTTATTTTTTAAAGATGAAGGATGGCGTAAAAAAACTCTTGAAGCTATAAGGGATTTTCATCCGTGTTTGAAAGCGAACGCAGATTTAACTTTCTTTCCTTAAAAAACTGGATCCTGATAAATACGATGGCCATCAACATTGTTAAGATTGCCAGCCCCCAATTGTAATAATAAGATTCAGTATAGTAAAGAAGTGACATGATAACGTCGTATAAAAAGCAGGTGGCGTATATCAATACCCCTGCCACCAATAAAATATGTTTGGTTCCCTTTTTAAATAAATGAAAGTACAGAGTAATGAAAAGGCTGAACATCACCAGACCAATGGAGTAATAATGATAGAGGTAGGCAAACCGGGAAAAGAAAGCCACCGGTGAACAGAAAGTAAACAGACTGGTACCAATTCCGATCCCGGCCAGCACATTCACAATCACCTTATGTTTTGGTACTTTAAATATATGGCATAGAAGAATAGGGACCAGACTTGATGTAAGGTAATAGGTAACATATTCTGATTTATAAAAAAATATCCATTGAGAATCCATAATTTCCAACAGGAATTTTGAATTCTTGATAAGAAAACGATAGGCAAGTACAAAACAATAGCCGGAAAAGATCATATAATCCGGTTTCCGGTGAAATAGAAAAATAAAGATGAATCCGATGCTGAGGATGAGATATAAAAAGCTAAAACTAAAATCGTAACCATAGGTCCTGAAACGATCACGGTACAGACTGTGAATTTCTCCGATCTTCAATGGATAACTTATCTGACTATGATTTTCGTGAAAATTGGATACCTGTAGGATCACATCATTAAACCCTTCTTCCAGATGTAGATTCACAATTTCCGGCCGAACCATTGGAGTCTGACTATGAATATTGGTTCCAATCTTTCCCACTTTATCCTCCAAATGACTCCCAATATAGAGTTGATAGGAAGAAAATATCCCTTCGATAAATAAACCATAACTAAATTCATTTTGTGGTAACCTTATCTTAAAATGATAAGTTCCATGTCCTTTTGCATCTTTGTTTGGAAGCTGATCAGAAAGCTTCATTGGAAATTGAACCTGAATGGGATGAAAATCACCGGAGTGGATCTGCTCAACGGTTAAGAACTGGCTGGGATAATAGTCAGCCTCTCCCACTATGATCACTGTACCTCCCGTTTCGAAATTGTGATTAACCAGATCAATATTACCGTTTTTGATCCGGATGACTTTTTGCTGAGGGTTGGTACAGGAAAACAGAAGAACTGAGATAAGGCAGGTAAATGATAAGCGGTAAATCATTCTAACGTAAATATACTAAATAAACTGTAGCAGTATTCGATACTTTGATACTCCGTTCTAAGGTTGAAAACCAAGTCTATTTTAGCTGGTCCCGACGTCCGTCGGGACTGACGGTTCTAATCATCCAATTCGGCCATCCCTCTTGAATGTCAAGAACTGCACCGGATAGCCCGAAACAGGCAGTATATAGGAAAAACCATCCGTTTTAGCTACCTTTGCACCTCTTTAGAAGAGCGCTGTAGATGAAGAACATTCGGAATTTTTGCATTATTGCCCATATTGACCATGGTAAGAGTACACTTGCTGATCGTCTTTTACAAACGACCAATACAGTAAGTACCCGCGATGCCAAAGCACAGGTGTTGGATGATATGGACCTGGAACGTGAACGTGGAATTACAATCAAAAGTAAAGCCATTCAAATGGAATATACATTGAATGGTGAAAATTATATTCTCAATTTAATTGACACTCCTGGCCACGTTGATTTTAGCTACGAGGTAAGTAGAAGCATTGCCGCCTGTGAGGGTGCATTGCTGATTGTAGATGCAGCACAAGGGATACAGGCCCAAACCATTTCGAATTTATATTTAGCCATTGAGCACGATCTGGAAATTATTCCGATCCTGAATAAAATGGATCTTCCGTCGGCCATGCCAGAAGAGGTAAAAGATCAAATAGTGGATCTGTTGGGTTGTAAGAGAGAAGATATTATTTCGGCCAGTGGAAAAACAGGAATGGGAATTGATGAGATTTTAGCAGCGGTTATTAAGAGGATCCCTGCTCCGAAAGGGGATGAACAAGCCCCCTTACAGGCATTGGTTTTCGACTCAGTCTATAATCCATTTCGTGGTATTATCGCCTATTTCCGGATTATGAACGGAACTATTAAAAAAGGAGAGAAGGTAAAATTCTTTGCTACTGAAAAAATTTATGATGCGGATGAGGTTGGCGTATTAAAGTTAGATCTTTCACCAAGAAATGAATTAAAGGCAGGAGATGTAGGATATATTGTAAGTGGAATAAAAACGGCCCGCGAAGTAAAAGTAGGTGATACATTAACAAGTCAGGCAAATCCGGCAACGGAAGCTATCCATGGTTTTGAAGAAGTAAAACCCATGGTATTCGCTGGAGTTTATCCGGTAGATACTGATGATTACGAAGAACTTCGTACCTCGATGGAAAAATTGCAGTTGAATGATGCATCCCTCACCTGGGAACCCGAAGCATCTGCTGCATTAGGTTTTGGATTCCGTTGCGGCTTCTTGGGATTGCTGCATATGGAAATTATCCAGGAAAGATTGGAACGTGAATTTAAAATGACCGTAATAACTACAGTTCCTAACGTTAGCTATTATGCCTATACTTTAAAAGGTGAAAAGTTGTTTGTTAATAATCCTTCTGATTTGCCGGATGCCAATAAACTCGATTATGTAGAGGAGCCCTATATAAAAGCACAGATCATTAGTAAAAGTGAATTCATAGGACCCATCATGACCCTTTGTATCAATAAACGGGGAATTCTTACGAATCAGAATTATTTGACCACCGACCGGGTTGAATTGGTTTTTGAAATGCCCTTAGGTGAGATTGTATTTGATTTTTACGACAAACTAAAAACAATCAGTAAGGGATATGCATCTTTCGACTATCATCCGATTGGTTATAGAGAAAGCAAGCTGGTAAAAATGGATATCCTTTTAAATGGAGAACAGGTAGATGCATTATCTGCCTTAATTCACAGAGATAATGCACATGGGTTAGGGAAAAAAATGTGTGAAAAATTGAAAGAGCTGATCCCGCGGCAGCAATTTGAAATTCCCATACAGGCAGCGATTGGTGCAAAGATCATTGCCCGTGAGACCATCAAGGCTTTACGCAAAGATGTAACCGCCAAATGTTATGGTGGTGATATTTCCCGTAAACGTAAACTCCTTGAAAAACAAAAAGAAGGTAAAAAAAGAATGAGATCTGTGGGGAATGTAGAAATTCCACAAGATGCATTTATGGCTGTATTGAAACTGGATTAAGATTCGATGTCAGGGATTTAGCCCTGACAAAAAAATCCTTATACTTGTACAAAGCATAATCTATGGAAACTCTCCCCCAACTCGACGCCATTGAAATTCGTGTACTCGGTGTACTCATGGAAAAAGAAAAAGCAACTCCAGAATATTATCCGATGACCGTGAACAGCATGATGAATGCCTGTAACCAGAAATCATCACGCAATCCAGTGGTAAGTTATACAGAAAGCGAAGTTCAGCTCGGCATTGATGGCCTCAAGAAAAAAGGATTGGTACTCACCGTTACAGGTGGTGGAAGTCGTACCCTTAAATTCAAACATAATTCATCAATTGTTTTTGACCTCGACGATCGCCAGGAAGCCATTTTATGTTTATTGTTTTTAAGAGGTCCGCTAACCCCAGGGGAAATTAATTCGAACAGTGGAAGATTATACAGCTTTGGTAACCTGGAATCGGTTCATAACGGAATTGAAAGTTTACAACAAAAAGAAAATCCAATGGTGGTTCAACTCCCCAAAAGACCAGGGCAAAAAGAAGCCAGGTATATGCATTTGTTGGGAGGACCCGTGAATGAGGCCGATTGGGAAGACATGGGTGAGCCAGTAAAAATATCCTCATCACATTTGGAAGAAAGGGTAAGTGCTTTAGAAGCCGAGCTGGCGGAGTTGAAACAAAAATTAGGTGATCTACTAAAATAAGAAAGGGGGCCTAGGCCCCCTTTTCCGGTTCACAGTGAAATCAGTTTCTATTATTTATTTAAGTGAAAAACCATTTGCATTGGCATATGCTTCCTGCTCGCTTTGGAAATATATCAGATAGAAAACATCCAACAATTCGAAATCGTTCAGCATGCCTTCGATTGTTTGAATATCATTCTCTGTTAACTCCTCATTAGTAGCCAAGCTAACAATTTCGGCCATTTCATCATCAGCAAAAGAAAGATATTGTTCCACAGTCTGCAGACATATATCACGAAAAGCATCACCGTTAGAAAAGACAGTGGCTGTTTTAATTTCCTCCAATGAAAGTTCACACTGTTGGATAAATGCATCATGTTGCTCCTCTATAGCACTATTAGTACCATAAGGATCCTTCACAACATTTTTAAACTGAACATAGGCTTCAAAACAAAGATCATACTCCCCTACCAGAAAATTGTTGTATTCAACAGCTGAAGAAAACGTTTTGGCGGCATGGGTTAATGTAGTCATGCCAACTACTGCAAGAATTAAAATTACTTTTTTCATTTTGTTTGTTTTTTTAGTTCGACAAATTATTTTGTTCGGGAGTTAATACAACCCAATATTGATTTGGTTGAATTGAAAAATGTCAATTACCTATTTATAGGTACAGTGTCCAAAAAACAAAAAGCCGGTGTGACAATGTCGCACCGGCTTCTAGATCAATTAACTGGTATGTTACTTACAATTCAATACCATTCAATTCTTCAAACTCCATTCTCTCATCATCAAAATTCAGTTCCAGCGTAATAAGAAGATCATAATAGTCATCCTGAATTTTGTAGGAAGCAGCCAACTGTTCAGCAGTTGCGTCAGGATTTTGAAGATACGCCAGCCAATCCACTAACACCGCATCCAGCTTACTAAAATGTTTAAATAGTCTAATGCTGGCCAGTTGTAATTGATCTCCATCTGAAAAAATGCTGGCATTCTCAATTTCCTCTATGGAAAGGAAGCATTGGTTCTTAAGCACATCAATTGAGTTCATAATGGCGGGCACATCTGTGTAATCAGTTTGAAATACCACATGAACTTCATTAAAGAGACTATCAACCGTTCGGTAATGTCCGTTAAGGTAAGTCGTGTAATCAACGGCAGACTTAAAGGTTTGGCCAGCATGAGCAAATGCGGCAACACTTACTACAGCAAGAATTAAAATTACTTTTTTCATTTTGTTTGTTTTTTTAGTTCGACAAATTATTTTGTTCTGTGATTAATACAACCCGATGTTGATTTGGTTGAATGAATAGTTGTCAATTACCTATTAGTAGGTACAGATATAAAATAAAAAGCCGGTCCTATTACAGAACCGGCTTTTCAAACCAACCATGAAGAGAGAAGAACCCGAATTAATTTTTATCTATAGTGAAGTTATGTTTAGCCGCAAACGCTGCCTGCACTTCTTCAAGCAAGGCAAAACAAACAGAGCAGGACAATTCATATTCATCCTGGATCTTGTTAAACCGATCAATGTCAGCCTCTGTCCTCTTTGGATTCTCGAAGATCGAAATGATCTTTGGTAACCCCTGTTTAGCATATTGCTTGTAACAGTTAAACAGCGAAAGACAAGCCTTTTTAAACTCCAGGTTTCCATCAAATGCACCAATCTGCTTGATCTTACTGATAGACAGATCACATTGCTTGGCAAATTCCTTTTGTAATTGTCTGGCAAGTTTTGCATCCAGCACATCCGCATTCATCACCTCAAAAAGGCGGTTTTGTTTTTCAACAATGCTTACTTGTTCATCAATAATAAAGTTGTTGTACTCAACCGCTGTTGTAAAAGTGGTTGCCGCATGTAAAAAAGATACCATGCTCACTGCGATGATTAACATTAGTTTTTTCATTTTTTTAAATTTTTAGTTCGACAAATTATTTTGTTCTGTGATTAATACAACCCAATATTCATTTGGTTGAATCGATTCGTCCCGATTACCTACAAGTAGGTAATCCTTAAATAAGAAAAGCCGGCCCATGTAATGTGAGACCGGCTTTTTATCAACCAACCATGAAGAGAGAAGAACGCGATTTAATTTTCAGAAAGGCTAAAGTGATTGTCGTCGGCAAATTTTTCCTGCGCCATTTCAAAAAGGGTAAAGTATACCAAACAAGCCAGGTCGAATTCATCAATCATTTCCTTAGCCCTATCAAAATCAGCTTCCGTGCTTTTTGAATTTTCCCGGATAGATATGATTTCAACCAAATCCGAATTCACATGATCCAGATAACAATTAAGTAAAACGATTCCAGCGGATCTGAATTCATCGTTACCGGCAAAAGCCCCCATCTGCTTTATTTTTTTTATTGACCGGCTACATTGTTTTGACAATGCTTTCTGGGTCTTTTTTGTAAGTGGAGCGTTAAACTCCACACCATTGATCATCTCATAGAGTTCATCAATCTGGTGAATGAGTTCCACCTGCTCACCAACAATAAAATTATTGTATTCAATGGCTGTTTTAAAAGTTTTGGCATGTAAAACAGAGACCATGCTTACTGCGATTACTAACATTAGTTTTTTCATTTTGTTTTTAATTTTAAATTCGACAAATTATTTTGTTCGGGAGGGTATACAATCAAGTTCGCTTTTGGTTGAACAAACACCCTTTGTTTACCTACTAATAGGTAGGAGGAGATCTTGATCAAAAAAAAGGCGAACCTCTTTCGAAGTCCGCCTTTAGAACCGGCGATATAATATATCTTATTGTTTACGCTTAAATGTCAATGCTAAACCCATTTTCTTCAGCATAAATGCTTTGCTGGGCATCAAAGAGAATTCCCTGAATGTATTCATCATCCAAAAATTTCGACTGAAGTGCAGTTATCCTGTCGCTGTCTGCCTGTGTAAACTCGTCCTTCAGATAGAGCGTAATAACTTCCACCATTCCATTGGACACGAAGGAATGATATACGTTTATCAATGATAAGGACACCTCCTTGAAATAATCACCGGTTTCCCCAAAGCTCTCTGCATTTTTTACTTCCTTCAACGAAACCTCACATTGGTTAACCAAGGCACCATGTGCATCCCAAATCGCCGTTTTATTCGTAGGATCAGCGCTCATCAACTCAATGAGACCAGTATACTGGTCTGCCAGCAAGTTATATTGACCAACCATAAAATTGTTGTATTCAACTGCTGTATTGAATACTTTTCCTGCATGAGTTAAGGTGATCATGCTCACAACTGCCATCATTAAAATTACTTTTTTCATTTTTAATTGTTTTTTTAGTTCGACAAATTATTTTGTTCGGCATGTTATACAACTCACTTTCAATTTGGTTGAATCATACCCCCCTGTTTACCTATTTATAGGTAGGCAGCCTGTTTGTTCAAAAAAAAGGCGGACCTCTTTCGAAGTCCGCCTTTCAAACCGGTGATATATAATAATTTATTATTTATCCCTTTTAATTTGTAACGGTAAATCCGTTTTCTTCAGCATAAACTGATTGCTGGGCAACAAAGAGAATCAACTCACTATATGCGTCATTTACAAACTTCTCCTGAAGTTCTTTTACGCGGTCACTATCCGCTTGTGTATACTGATCCTTCATAAAAAGAGTCATAAACTCCACCATGCCATCAGAAACAAAGGAATGATAAACAGTTATCAAGGATAAACATGATTTCTTAAAGTCCTCTCCCGATTCTCCAAAGGTTTCGGCATTTTTTACTTCATTCAACGAAATCTCACATTGGTTTGACAAGGCTCCATGAGCATCCCAAATCGCCGTTTTATTCGTATAGTCAGCATTGAGCAAACTGATAACCCCGGTGTACTGGGTTGATAGTAAGTTAGAATGACCAACCATAAAATTATTGTACTCAACCGCTGAATTGAATACTTTTCCTGCATAAGTTAAGGTGATCATGCTCACAACTGCCATCATTAAAATTACTTTTTTCATTTTTAATTGTTTTTTTTAGTTCGACAAATTATTTTGTTCGGCAGGTTATACAACCCACATGTTATTTGGTTGAATCAAATACCCATGTTTACCTATTTATAGGTAGGCAGTTATACATCCTGATAATTATCTGAATGCCTTGTATACCAATGCTGGCAGCCTATTTGTACAATCCGTCAAAACTTCTTAACTTGCTTACGTAAAACAAGGAAAGCATGAACCCACAAAAGATATTTTTTATTCTTATTGCATTTGCAGCTACCAATCTATACGCAATGAAAACAAATGATCATATTAATGGAGACACCCTTGTTCTAAAAGGCAGGATCGCCAAATCAGACATGGAAAGCAAAAAAGGAGAAAAACTCGAAGGAGTGATCGACTATTATTTTTCATCCGGAGGCAATTCCTATTTTATAAAGACAGCTTCAGGCAAATTCAGTAAAACGGATCTGGATGCTTTTGGTGATAAGGAGATCACTATCAAATGTGTTAAAAAATTCGGGAATGTAGATATTGATTCCAATGACCCGGCTTATGCCCAAACCAGGGTTGGAGAATATATTTTGATCTTAGAGGTATTGCAACAATGATCAGACGCTACCTGATTGGTTTGTTGGCAAGTATTTGTTTAACCAACGGAACCTCCAATGCTCAAAACTTTTTAAAGGCTGATTCACCCATTGTTGGTGAATGGGAACTTATATCACCAAAGAATTCACCCGGGCCCGAGTTTGTATGGGATACCTATATAGGGATCGGGGTTTTTAAATTGGAATGGGGACAAACTGTTTCGGTTGCGGCCGCCAATTATAATAAGGAAGAAAAAACATATATAAATGCTGCTGAATTTATTGCCGAATGGGATGGATCAAAATTGACCGGAATTGTATCCATGAGTAACTGGCCGAAAGTAAGCGATCCATTAAAGGTAAATGTGCCATTGGAATATGATCAGAAAAAAGACCGGATCATTATTCACATCAACAATGCGGAATATGGAGATGTAAGGTTCATTTATAAAAGGGTAAAAAAATGAAATGAATGAAATGAATGAAATCTAAGACCTTCCTGTATATCAGATAGATATATCAGAATATCGAATCATTTTTTACTTTACTTGTTTCTTCGTTTCAACTTCGTTAAATTTGATTTTAACCATTTTCTAAAACACATAAGTTATGAAGAAACTATTACTCTTTTTTTCGGTTATTATTTACCAGGCTAATTTTATCAGTGCACAATGGATACAAACAAACGGCCCAAACGATGGCGGCGTTTATTCCATCGTAACAATAGGCCCTGCCATTGCAGCAGGTACTAATGGTGGCGGAGTTTATGGAAGTACCGATAATGGTGCTACATGGGCTGCCAGTACAATTGGAATGACGGATACTTATATCCGTAGCATTGCCATCAGCGGTTTCGCTATTATTGCCGGATCTTCTGATAACGGCATGTTTATTTCAACAGATTTTGGTATCAACTGGGTTCAGTCGAATACCGGAATCACCAGCTTGTATAATAGATCCTCTGCGGTTAGCGGATCAAATGTATTTTCGGGCACATTGGGAGGGGTATTTTTATCTACCGATGCAGGTGGAAGTTGGTCGGCCGCAAGTACAGGACTTATTAATGATGATATCGTTGCCATGACGGTGAGTGGATCCAATCTATTTGCCGGTGCAGCAGATGGAGTATATCTCAGCACCAACAATGGTACATTATGGACACCCGTTATCACCGGGTTAACCAGTCTCAGCATAAACGCACTGGCAGTAAGTGGCTCCAATCTTTTCGCAGGAACCAACGGAGGTGGTGTGTTTTTATCTACCAATAATGGAACCAGCTGGACTGCCATTAACACAGGCATGACCGACATGAATGTTATTTCTCTTGCAGCAAGTGGTTCAACCATATTTGCAGGAACTTATAGTTCAGGTGTTTTTGTATCCAATAACAATGGAACCAACTGGGTTCCCTTCAATACAGGATTACTTGATACACGTATAAGAGCATTATATGTGAACGGCGCTGATATCCTTGCAGGCGGTGATAGTACCGGTTCTGTTTGGAGACGTGCCATCTCAGAAGTAACCGCAGGAGTAGAAGACAACAACAATGCCACCTTGAATGTTTATCCGAATCCATCGGACGGCCAATTTATGATTCATGCAAATGTGAGCATAGGTTCGGTTGAAGTTTCCAATATTCATGGTGAAATAATTGAAGTACAATCACAGGAAATGATGACTGGAGAAGTAATGCTGGATTTAACCGGTCAGCCCTACGGAATTTATTTCGTGAAGATCGTTGGAGTTACCGGCGAAGTGGGTATACAAAAATTATTGATCGAATAAAACATTTTATTAAAATTAAAAAATCCCGGCTTATCAATGATAGGCCGGGATTTTTTTATCCTGAAGTTTAAACCACACAGATCAACATAGTGTCATATTGCATTTGTCGAACTACTATGTGAATCTATGTGTCCATGTGGTTCAAAAAAATTATTCAACCGTTTTTATATTCATACCTGGTGTATGGCTTGTAAATTCCGGTGCATACATACATTGAATAGTGGTAAGTCCGTTGCTGAATTCACCCGCATGGGTAACCCGCAGATTATATTCGAACACATAGGTTCCTTTCGGCATGAACTCCACAAAGAAGTTGGTAGCCGCATCTCTGGTTGATTGATAATATGATAATCCTTCACGATACTTATACATCGAAATAACATTCTCCGGCTCCAATGCAGAAGCCCTCATGTCTTTTATATGTACATATTCCATGTCACGATCCACTTTTAATTCCAACCTCACTGTTAACCGGTCACCAATTTTCAACGGTGTTTTTTCTGTAATGCCTTCCAAGGTATTTCCTGTTTTGGTATAGATCATTCGGAACAAACGTTTATTCACCTGCAGATTATTCATGGAAGCCGGGATCTTATCAATATTTTCAAAATATTGCCAGTAAACTGCGCCCCATGATATGCCTGCACCTTTTTTAGCAATTTTGATATTTCCCATGTCAGGTTTAATATCTGCTTTGCTATAGGTGAGTTTGAAATATCCGGTACCCGCTTCCTTCACAATGGTTTTGTCGGTCGAACTAATCACTTTATTTCCAAGGTTGATCGTGATCTCTGGTTCCACTGCTAACAGATCCGTCCCTTTTAATAAAAGAACATAGCAGGCATCCGCAGTAGCCTTGGTTGTTTTCCAATCATTGGTTTGTTTGTTCTTGAGCAACCAGATCTTCATTTCCTCTACAGCTGTCTGATCATCGGCCACTTCATCAAATGCTTCAATCAACAATGCCTGGGTTTCTATAGGAGCTTCATACCAATACCAGCCTGCCAATTGTTTCCAGTACATGCCCATTTCTTCCGACTTCACAGCATTTTCTCTGAGTGAATTGATCACTTTTTTTGCAAAATCAATATTACCTCCTCTGTGATGAGCCAACGCGATCATACCCTGCATATAAATTCCTTTGTTCAACCAGAATTTTTCCGCCTGTCCATAATAATAGTAATATGCTTCTTTATCTTTTTCTTTCACGGGAATTTCATTAAAGAAACTTCTGGCGTATAAATATTGAATATGGTAATAAGATAGATTATCAAGATCCAGGTTTACCTTCCATTTGATCAACTCTTCATAATCTCTTCTGATCTGGTTGTCAAGATAACCAACCGCAGAGATCATCATATTATTGAGTTTGGTATTATCAGGATCTACACCCAGCTTTTTCAAATGTCCCATACCTGAAACAATATACTGAGTAATATATCTGCTGTCAGGACCTCCATCAAACCAAGGCCATCCGCCATTTGGAACCTGCATTTTCGCCAGTTTATTAATGGTGGCATCTGCCTCATAGTTCATTCTCGACAGATCAAACAAAACGCCAACCCTTCTTTTTCTTTCTGTTTCATCTTTTGCATCTCTCAACCAGGGTGTTTCTTCGATCAACACCTGTTTTAATTCCTGGTTCTTTTCAAGATTTGATAACAGTGCATCTGGTTGGAAATTTTTCCAAACCTCGAACACCTTATTTATTCTCGGGTCAGAGTTCGCAATATGCGCTCCGATCGCGTTTGCATAGTAACGATTAAAGGTTTGCTCGGCACATTCATAAGGATATTCCATCATATAAGGCAATGACTGTATCGCATACCAGGCGGGATTAGCAGTAACCTCCAATGTTAATCTTTCATGATCCAGGGTATTTGAGTTCCCTGCATTTACCAGATTTTTGAAAGTATAGGATTTGCTTGAATCACCGCGAACATTTAAAGGAACCGCTTCCGTTACCAGAATTCTGTTCGACAGAACTGGAATCGTATTTTCTTCTCCGTCACTATGCGCATCCGTTTTAGCTGTGATCGTATATGTAAGTGCCTGTAGATTTTTGGGAATCTCCATATACCAATCCACTTTTTTGCTTTCACCAGCTTTCAGATTAATAGCGATCGATTTTTTATCCAAAGCAACCAAATCAAGTTTAGTATCTGTGATACCATCCTTTAGATCAAGCTGAGCGGTTGTCACCATATCCTTATCCGTAAGATTCGTTACTTTGGCAGAGAAATAGATCTTATCGCCTTCGCGAACAAATCTTGGTGCAAAAGCGGTGATCATCACTTCTTTTTGAGTGACACACATTTTCTCGATATAGGCTGTCCGTAAATCTTTGGTAGTTGCCAACGCCCTGAATTTCCATTTGGTTAGGGACTCCGGTACTTTAAATGAAAAGCTCACTTCTCCTTTTTCATCTGTTACCAGATGCGGATAGAAAAAGGCCGTTTCATTAAAGTTGGTACGGGGCTTTATCTGAGGTATCAGATTTCTGTTATCCTGTTCTTTGCCGAACGACCCACCTAAACTCTTATTTGCTTCTTTGTCTTCCAACCGCGAGATCGATTGCTCCTCCGCTATTTCACCGTTTAAAATGGTAGAGGAGCCCATTGATATTCCAAAATCATCACCTTTTCTATCATAAATACCATCGTTATCACTCCACGAATAAGTATAATCAGGATTCAGGTCGTGCTGGAAGTTATACCCTTCATTATAATAATCGTAGTTTCTATAATACCCA
>JANWKQ010000009.1 GCA_025451295.1 Flavobacteriales bacterium
GAAGATGATCCGGACGATACTCAGATGTTTATCGAAGCGTTAACAGATGTTCATCCCAATATTTTTATCTCCAGTTTTGAAAATGGAAACATTCTTTTGCAGGAATTGGTATCAGGAATGTCTATAAGTCCCGATGTAATTTTTATGGATATTAATATGCCATTTAAAAATGGGATGGAATGTTTGAAGGAGCTAAGAAATGATCTTCGTTTCCATAGAATTCCTATTGTTATGTTCACCACCTCCTCTACAAAGGAGGATATTATGGAAACATATTATGGAGGAGCCAGCAGGTATATAACCAAACCGGGGACCTACAGAGAACTGGTGGATTTATTAACCCAGGTATTTGAGCTGGCATTCCAGGGCAAACTATTTAAAACGGATCTTTTCAATTTTGTAATGAGAGTTTCGCAGGTGAATACTGCAAAAGGCAAACCAACTGTAGCAAGATCTGACATCAATACAGGCTTTTCAAATTTATCGGGACAGGATAATATGCCAACTGCATTGTAATAAAAGCTAGACGGCTTTCACGCTGCCAAGCCTAAGTATTGAGAATTTTATTCTCAATACTTACAGATTGAACTCTATCTATTTAATCCTAAATAATTGATATAGGTGTGTTTAGGGTATTCCTATGGATTGGGTATAGTATTTACTTAGTTAGATTGAAAAGTGTTGAATTAAATAGTGAATAGATGAAAGAGCAGACTTACCAAGCGAATCCAATCAGCCAGTTTGATTTTAAAAACAGGATTGTTGTACCTGAGTATATTGATAATTTAGAGATAGGAGGTAAAAAACTTGAGCATACACTCTGGGAACTCGAATGGGTGAATAAATATCTGGGCGGAATGAATATTTCTGTTTTACCGGTTATTAGATATGTAAAACAAAATCCTGATAAAATATTCACCTGGTCGATATTGGTTGCGGAACCGGAGATATGTTAAAAAAACTCGACCGGGTTTGTAGAAGCATTCATCGTCATGCAACACTTACAGGAATAGATGCCAACCGACATATACTTGAATTTGCCAGAAAGGAACATTTCAGGACTGGCGGAGCTAACCTAGTTATGGCCGATGTTATTCATCAGCCTGAACTTATACCAAGGGCCGATGTATATATGCTCAATCTCTTTTTGCATCATTTTGAAATGAATGAGATAAAAATTTTGTTTGATCATTTAATTGTTAAAAAACCTGACCTGCTTGTGGTGAATGATCTTCAGAGAAGTAAACTGGCTTATGTACTATTTACTTTTTTATGTAAGTTAAAGCAGATCTCAAAACTCACTTTTCATGATGGACAATTATCAATCACGAAAGGATTTAATAAAAAGGAAATGAGGATCATTACCGAAATGGCAAAAGGATATCACTATCATTTAAGCTGGAATTGGGCCTTCAAATGGCAATTGGTGATGGCTCGAAACCCTGATTATTTCTAAACCGATATGGGAATAAGTCATTTTTATTAAAAAAAGATTTCAATTATTTTTAAAATACAATCCGTCAATATTTTATAATTCGTATAATTTGAGTTTATCTGAATTATAATAAATAGCTTGTCTGTTTCATCCAATTTTGGTAACTTTAATTTTACAACAGAGAGATACAGGTTTTCCAACTTTGGGTTTTGTGATAAATTGGAAGCATGGGAAATATGTATAACATTCCGGTTAATATTCTGCTTGCAGATGATGACCTCGATGATCAGGAATTGTTCGGAGAAATTATTTTGGAAACAAATCCACAATCAAAACTGAATTGTTTTGACAATGGAGAGAAACTTATGAATTTTTTGAAGAATCAGAGAAGCTTCATCCCACATCTTATTTTTCTTGATATTAATATGCCTCTGAAAAACGGGAAAGAATGTCTGATAGAAATCCGGGAGAAGGTTCATCTCCGTCAAACACCGGTTATCATTTTCACTACTTCGCTTGATGAAAGGGACGTAAAGGAAACGTATAAAAACGGGGCTAATTTATTTATCAGTAAACCTGAACGCTATTCCACTCAGCTTGAAATTTTCAGAAAAGTATTTTTTCTTTATTTTAATAACCTTCTCTTTAACCGGTCGATAAATGATTATTTACTTATACCTATGAGGCGCACCGGGACATAATTGGAGGAAAGAAAGGGTTCGACTCAATGAATATCCTTGAATTTATAATCGCTCAGATCGCGGGTTACTTTACAAAAACCGATCACGTCTTTATTGGCATTATGTAATGCGGTGATCACAATATTTCCCCAGAATGTAGTTCCATTTTTTCTGACCCTGAGTCCTTCGTGTAGCGCTCTTCCGTCTATTGTAGCTATTTCAATGAGTTTCTCCGGGAGTTTAGCCTGCCGGTCTTGTGGAAGATAAAATATCCTGAAGTTTTGTCCAATGATTTCCTCCTGCTTATATCCTTTTATCCTTTCAGCACCGGAATTCCAGGTGACGATGGTCCCATCTTTGTCGAGAAGCAGAATGGCATAATCCTGTATTTCAGCGATCATCTTCTGGAAGATATCTTGATTCCGTTTAAGTACCTGCGAATGTTTAAGGTTTTGATTCTGGAACAGACCAACCAGTTCTATATTTCTCTTGGTAAGAGAAGCTATGGTGATAGATTTTTTTTCGTCTTCCTGAACATACCTGGTAATGTCATTTGTAACACAACGAATGTGCACTAGTTTATCCTCTTTAAAATGCGGGTAACAATTGATCATTACATTTTTTAAATCGCCATTCTTACACATAAGGGTTGCAAAGAAATTTTTAACAGGCTGATTATTCATGAGTGAATGCATCATTTCCTGGATGATGAGTTGATTGGAATGAAATTTACTGATGTGTTTCCCAATAAACTGATCTTTTTTATATCCGATGAGATCCAATTCGGCATCATTGGCCCATAGAATAACCCCACTTCCGTTGATGATATGCATGGGAACAGATATAGATTCAAAAAAATCCTGAAACTCTCCGTTTTCCTCTTGCATTATCCGCCTCCTTTCTCTGGCATGCACTAAATCTTTTATCTCTTTTTCTGCCTTCGCCATTGTCATGTTCTCTAAATAGGACATAAAACTACGAAAGATTCAAGCCTTCATTTTGAAATGTGGGAATCATGTAACAGATTTTTGCTTTTTTTGGAACTGGGGTTATGTAAAGAGTCAATCCTTCTGATCTATAGATCAAGTGGATGAATAAAATGTCATTTAAATGAATACTTGGCCTGAGAAAAAAAAAGGAGTAATCTTTATACCAGAATTACTCCTTTTTTATTTAGAAATTCCATTCTACCTTTTAATGAATTGCGTGGAGAATTGTTGTTTTTCAAAAACAATACTTATTGAGTATGTTGCATTTGAAAGATCACTCACATCGAAATTTAATATTCCGTTGCTGCATGTTGCTTGAAACGATGCTACCTGCTGACCCAATAACCCGGTAATATTTACCTGCACGATTCCATTGATATTTACCGGTAACTGAATATTTACTAAAGAGGAGGAAGGGTTGGGATATACCTTTGTTTCATTTGCAGTTATCTCTTCAGTCCCTAATGAAGACATAAAAGTTCCACTTCGGTATTTTACCGTCCCACTTATTGGGTCTTCCCATACAATATGTATGGTTCCATCATAAATAGCAATATCTGCGTTGCTAACGTCATCAAGGTCGACTGTATCATATTGGGCGGGAAAACCATTATTAATATTATTTGTAAACAATAATGGCAGTTGACTTTGTCCGCTTATAGCTTGTTTCCAAACGATACCAACGGCACTTCCGTCGGTAGCAATCCTGGGATAGTTTTGGGTGCTGGCTCCAGGCAGCAGACCCGTTATGGGAATAACAGAAGAGGTTGTGAGTCCACTTATGGAAGATTTACTTAAATAAACCAGATAATCTCCAGTATATCCACTCATCAAAACTGAATACATCGTATCACCAATAATCACTCCGTCAGGTCCTGAGGATGGACATGACATCAGCATCCAGTTAGGAGTATCGAGCGCATATCCATTCGTAAAGGTTGCTCCATTGTTTGTTGAAATACCCGTCCACATATCGCGGATATTAGCATCATTATCTCTATACAACACTGCAACGGTATTTCCATTGTTAATGATGGAACTCGGGCAACAATCGCATACATCACCACCGCTCCATCCAGTGGCAAGTCGATCAACACCGAAAGTTGCACCAAAATTATTTGATCTGGTAACCACCCATCTAGCTCCGGTAAAACTGGGATTGATCTTCATATAAGCCACTACTGGGTTTCCGGAATTATCTGTTGTAACAGAAGGAAAACGTGAAATGCTGTCTGCTAAATAAACATCCAGTCTTACAGTATCTGCAAAACTATTTCCCCCATCCAAAGATGTATAAATATAGGCGGGGTTCATCATTTCCGGAGTTTGTTTTACAACCACGTATACGGTATCACCATAGGAAGCTATATCCGGTCCGGCCCAGGAGGCGGCGAAAACAGGTAATGTTGTATTTACAACAGATGGGGTTGAAAATGAAGCCCCATTCCATTTGGAAAAATAGGCATTACTGTTGCTTGAATTCCCCCAAAGGATCATTGGATCGCCTGAACGATCCAATACAATGCGTGGATGGAGATTTCCATACATCATCATATTGTTGACATTCATGGTTGCATTCCATGTGATACCACTTTGGGCAAACGAAGTTACATATAGTAATACCAGCCCGGTAGATAATAGTAACTTTCTTTTCATAATTATTGAATTTACTTGGTTTAATTTATTTGTTTGGATTACGTTCATATTTGCAGCAGGAATGAAGATTTTCATAAGCAGAACTATCCGCCTTATAACCATCATTGTCATATCCTGCATTTGCAATTTTATTTTTGATCCCATCCAATGTAATAGTGGCAGGATCGTATTTTACAGTGATCATTTTTGTTTTTTTATCCCAATCCGCATCAAAAACCCCATCTACTTTCAGTGATTTTTCAATTGTTTTTTTACACATACCGCAGTTACCTGATACATGAAAGGTATCAGTCTTTGCATTGGCAGGGATTTTTCCCCCACAGGATGTTATAAGTAGTACGGCAAACAGTATATAAATTATTTTTTTCATCAGTTAATGATTATTTTTTTAGTTTGACAATTTACTGAGCTACGAATAGTCATAAAATAAATCCCTTCTTTCAACCCGGAAATATCCAATGTTTCGGTTTGAGAATTGATCCTTTTTACCATGAGTTGTTGTCCTTGGATGTTGGATAAAACAAGATCAGACAGGATATATTTACCATCTGGAATGTGAATATTAATGGATTCAGATGCCGGATTTGGGAAGATGGTAAACGATTCATCCATTATCTGCTGTACTTCCAACGTTGCTGAATCCAATACAATGAATGAGCCCATCATACCTTCATCTTCATGATGAAGTAAATGGCAATGGTACATGTATGGAATAGTGGCATGGTGGAAATCCTCGAACCTGGTAATAAATCGAACAGATTCGGAAGGTTTTACCAATACCACATCCTTTTGTCCACTTTCAGCCGCAGAAACCGGAAGTCCGTTTCTGTCGAGAATAAAGAACTGCACATCATGTATGTGGAATGGATGAGCCACGGCGGTGGTATTAGTCAATTCCCATATCTCCGTATGATTAAGATAAGTGATTACATTGATGCTATCCATTTCAAAAGACTCCCCATTTATGGTAAAGGGACCTTCTATCATTTCCATATCTCCCAACATTACTGGAGCAAAAGCGAATGAACGACTCATATTCTCTGTCCCTTCAAGTAGCGGATTTAAGGTAGTCAACACTGCTGGGATGCTGGTAACAGGACTAGGAGTGGGTGCAACAATTTCCAATTCCAGAATATTGAAATCATTTCCATTCAATGGATTTGAATTATATCCTGGTAATGTCGCTGCTCCCTGCGATACGTTGGCGGAACCCATAATCCCAGCTGGTAACTCCGAGGCATAACTCATTAAATTGATGGTTTGTCCTTGCAATCCCGCAAGATCCAGAATGATCTCTACCCGTTCACCAGGAGAAACCATCAGTCGGTTAATGGGGTTGGTCTGTTCAATTAAACCACCATCCGTTGCTATCTGATAAAAAGTTGAATCATTGCTTAACCCCAACTGATAGGTACGGTCAACCGATCCATTCAGAACCCGCAGACGCACCATTTGTGCCGGTACCTGTAAAGTTGGATCTATTGTTCCATTTACCATCATGACGGTATCGTCATGGGTAAATCCGGCAATCTGATACAATACATCAAAACATCTGGTTTGAAGAATCAAAGGAAAATCATCCACACCATATTTCCTTGGAAGATTCAATGCTGCTTCTGTAGGGTCACGAATGATCATAATACCGGCCAATCCTTTTGTGACATGAAGTTCAGTGGTGCCATTTCCATGCGGATGATACCAATAGGTACCAGCATTGTTCATGATCCTGAACGTTGGGCTCCACGTTGTACCGGGAGAAATGATCTGATGAGGCCCCCCGTCAAATTCCGGAGGAACATGAAGACCATGCCAGTGCATCGTTGTTTCGAAGATCAAATTATTGGTGACATTCAGAGTAACAGTATCGTCCTTGTTTAAAAACAGGGTAGGGGCAAGAAAATTTCCATTTACTCCATAGGTTGGCGTATTCTGTCCGGCATAAAACTGTACGATTCCGGTTTGTACAGTTAAATTAAAATTTGTTCCCGATAATGTATCAGGAATCCATAACGGATTTTGTCCATATATAAATAATGGCGTCCAAACGGAAATTATCCAAATGAAATTCTTTAGCATTTTGGGAAACGGTATAAAAGAAATGATGGGCGTACTGGTACGCCCATCGAATTCAATTAATGTTTTACACTTACTTTATATTGTACCGATTTCCCACCGGAGTTAATCCGGATGAAATAAATGCCATTTGCCAGATCATTCGTTTCTATCAAGAACTTATGCGTTCCTTCTGAAAGGTTATCATTGGAAATTTCTTTTATAACAATACCCATCATATCCACCATTTCCATTTGAACCTGCGAAGAAGAGATTAAACTCAACTCAACATTTAATTGATTAACCGTAGGATTTGGATAAGCGGAGAATTTCAGGTTGTTATTTACTTCTTCCACACCCATTGTGTTAAAGAAATTATCTATAGCAGCATGAATAGCAGCAGTATCTCCAGGAGCACCATCCGTATTACTATTATAAATCACCTGATGCTGGCTTCCGGCAACAACGACTGTTGTTGGCATTCCGAATCCGCCATAATATGCCACTTGCACTGCACCCGAATCAAATGCCAAGGCATTTGGTGCATTCGTGTTTTTCCAACTGGTAACCGTAGCACAGCTGTATGAATTGGTATATGCCAATACCCAGAAATTAGTCATCCCAGGATACTGAGTACCAAGACCAGTTTGTAAGGGACTTAGTTTTGAAGCCGCAGAAGCACAGGAGGCACAGGTCATAAAAAATTCCATGATCACCACCTCTTCATTGTCAAGATGATCAGCAAACAAACTATGGGTGGTTGCATCACATGCTGACATGGTAAAATCCTGAGCTGTGGTTACTTGAGCAGTTGTGAGAGATAAAGTGCTAACTAAAATTCCAGTAATTAATAATATTTTTTTCATATACATTTTTTAAAACAGTTAATAATAATTGAAACAAGCCATTAAAAGGCTAACATCAAATTAATAAAATCCTGTTTTTAATGTAGAGATCCGTGGTGCCAGAATTTGGTGGAGCATGATCCAATGGAATCAAATTCTGAGAATTGACGAAATATCTATTGGTCTTTACCACATGATATACGGGTAATGTGAAGGATTTTAAATCGATATTTTTTACCACAAAAGTTTTTGAAGCCTCGGTGTCGTCAGTATCAACAAAAACAAATTTATCCTCACAGCAATTCTTTTTTTCGGATTCATGTTCCCCACAGCAGCCATCCTCGTCAGCCTGATACAAAGAAACAAAGGCTAATTCTCCACCGCAATAATGAAAATCTATTAGCACCCCAATACAACTTATTGTGTAAAGGAAAAGAAGGATATAGATTTTCAGGTTCTTCATTCTACTTCCAAATATAGAATTAATTGTGAAGATTATCAAGTAGTTTGTTATAAATAAAAAAATGCCCAGCTATGCTGAGCATTTTTTTATTCTGTCGCCATCTCCTACACGCTGTTATAAATTATTATAAGCAGCTTCACGGCTATTAGTCCGTGTGCGGGCGTTTCGTCATTGTGCGGCCCAGGGCCACTTTTATAATCATCATTTCGGCCCGTCAGCGTGCTGCGGGCCTCCTTTTTATTCGGGGTTCATTCGGCGCTTTTCAGGCCATCCGGCTGCATCCTGCTTTCGGCTCATCGGGGGGTGCTGTTTTATAAACCGAGCCGCAGGCGAGTTCACGAACACTTTTAAAAAATAAATGTAAGGTGAGTAATTCAGCATCAGGGGTTTTTATTTCTATTCGGGTTTTTCATTCAGCCCTTTAGGGCTGTTCGGGCTTAAGCCCGATGTTTTTATTTTTAGGGGCTTTCTTTTTTCTTTTTAATCCATTTTGCTTTTTACTTTTCCTTTGATTTCTTTTCTGTGGAC
>JANWKQ010000010.1 GCA_025451295.1 Flavobacteriales bacterium
ACTTTAAATATAATACCAAGTGCAAAATTACTGTAATACTTGCTTGGCTGTGGGGATTGCAAAGGGTAAGTAGCAGGGTTTACATAGGCTGCATATTTATTAAACTAATTTGCCTGTGTAAACCCTGCTACTTATCTTTTGCAAAGGTGTTGGCAGTTTTATTTTTGGCGTGTGTTTTTGGTCACAAAAACCATGACAAAAATAAAACTATGTGTAATAGGGTAGGAGTGATTCCAAATTTCCTAGCAAGTTTTTCCCTAATGCCACGTTTCTTGTCAGAATTCTTGCAGCATAAACAAAAAGTGTACGGGGTACTACACTTGATTATTGGTTAATAACTTTCTGCGGTAATATGATAGTCATTTGGTATTTTTGTTTAAACCAATGAGTAATAGAATGAAACCAACAAAATTTTATTTATATGCCCGGAAATCCACAGAGGACGAGGAAAGGCAAGTAATGTCGATTGAAGCCCAATTGACAGAATTAAATGAATTTGCCCGTAGGGAAGGAATTAAAATAACTGAAACTTTCATCGAGAGTAAAAGTGCCAAGAAACCTGGCAGAGATATCTTTAATCAGATGATTGAAAAAATATATGCCAGTAAAGAACCTGTTGGAATTATTGCTTGGCACCCTGACCGTTTAGCTCGAAATAGTGTTGATGGCGGGCAAATTATTTACTTAATAGATATAAATAAAATTTCTACCTTAAAGTTTCCTACTCATTGGTTTGAACCAACCCCTCAAGGGTTGTTTATGCTGCAAGTTGCATTTGGTCAAAGTAAATATTACTCGGACAATTTATCTGAAAACGTAAAACGTGGCATTAGACAAAAGATAAGGCGTGGCGAATATCCATACCTCGCACCGTTTGGATATGTAAATGATAAGAACACAAGAAACATTGTAATTGAACCAACGGAGGCAAAGATTCTCAAAGAAGCATTTCAGGAATTTGCAGACGGAAAACATAGCTTAACTACAATGAGCCAACGCCTTCATCTTTTGGGCTTGGTGAGCAGTAATGGAACCGAATTAGGCAAACATACTGTGCAGAGAATTCTAACCAACAATACTTATATCGGCTTAATAGAGCATAAAGGTGAATTGTATGAAGGTAATTTTGAGCCAATCATAGACAAAGCAACCTTTGACGATGTGCAAAAGGAATTGAAGAAAAGATCAAAGCAACGAAAGCAAAAGAACGGCGGGCATAATTTCGCTTTAGCTGGTCTTGTCAAATGTGGTGAATGTGGCGGAATGATAGTTGGACAATACGCTAAGAAAGGTAGATACATTTACTATCGCTGCTCGAAGCGAATGGGTGTAAAATGTCATCAACCTTACACGCCCGACGTTCTTTTGATTGACCAACTAAAGGAGAAACTTTCTGAGGTTGCTTTGGCTAAAGATTGGGCTGATTTCATGCTTACCGAAATAGAATTGATGCAGAAAGCCGATATAGTAGAACAACGGTCTTTTTGCCAAAATCTTGAAAACGACATTGAGGAAATACAGAAGAAACAGGATAAACTTGTAAATGGTTTTCTTGATGGAATTATTGACCCCAATGATTATGTAAAAAAGAAAGAAGAACTATTGAAAAGTAAAGTGCAACTAAAGGAGCAACTCAATGATTTTGGCAAAAAGGGTGTTGTTTGGTTTGAACTTTCTAAGAACTTCATCAAAGCCGCTCACCAAGCGGAAAAACTTGCTTCTTCCAATGATTTATTAGAAATAAAATCATTTTATAAAAAAAATGGTTTGAACCGCATTTTAGAGAACAAAAAACTGGGGGTGCATTTTGTGGAGCCATTCCATTTGGTACCAAAATACAAGGCATTGGTAGCCGTACAGGCTACAAATAAAAAAACGGGTGGCTTACAATTTCTGCAAGCCGTCCCGTCTTGTCGGGGTGGCGGGATTTGAACCCGCGACCCCACGCCCCCCAGACGTGTACGCTACCAGGCTGCGCTACACCCCGATTACTTGTTCAAGGTGTAGCTACTACACCCCAAACTTGACCATAAATAGAAAAATCTCCCTTTTTTGGAGAAATTAACGATACTATTAGCCTATGTAAAAGGCTTATAGTACCTTTATGGGCCAAAAATACAATATTTTACCAATCAGAAGATATCGCAGATAATTAATAGGAATGAAGTTTCCCGCTTATATTAGTGCCTTTGTATTTATTTTTTTTCTTATCCCAGTGGTGAACTATGCCCAATCAAAAGCTACCATCAGCGGTTATATTAAAGATAAGGAAACAGGAGAAACCCTCATAGGGGCAGGGATATTTCTTAAGGAGACAAAGGCGGGAACCGCTACCAACAATTACGGATTTTATTCACTTACAGCAGATACTGGTCGTTATACCCTGGTCGTTATGTATTCCGGTTATAAAACGATTGAGACTCCCATTCACTTCACTAAAAATATGCCCCCAATTGATTTTCCAATGGAGGTAAGTACCATTGAAATGGACGCCTATACGGTAGATGACAAATACACGAATCAAAACTATGAAAGCACCAAAATGGGCCAGATAGAATTGAAGGTGGAAGACATCAAAAAAATTCCAGCACTTTTAGGTGAAGTAGATGTTTTAAAAACCATCCAGCTTTTGCCTGGGGTTAAAAGTTCAGGTGAAGGTAATTCAGGATTTTATGTACGAGGAGGTGGACCTGATCAAAACTTAATCCTTTTGGATAATACTATTGTTTATAATGCGTCACACTTGTTCGGATTCTTTTCCATTTTTAATTCTGATGCCATCAAAAATGTAGTGCTCATTAAAGGTGGAATGCCTGCCAACTATGGAGGAAGACTGAGTTCGGTACTTGATATTTCGATGAAGGAAGGAAACATGAAAAGATTTCATGGAGAAGGAGGGATCGGTATCATTGCGGCCAGATTTACATTGGAAGGACCGATTGTAAAAGATAAAGTTTCATTTCTGGTGTCAGGCAGAAGAACCTATGCGGATGTATTTGCTCCGCTTTTTTTACCTCCTGAATCCAGAGGGAACGGATATTTTTTCTATGATGTGAATGCCAAAATCAACTGGCAGGTGGGAAAAAAAGATCGCCTTTTCTTAAGTGGATACTTTGGTCGTGATGTGTTTCATTTTAAATCAGCTACCAGTGATCTTCAGATTGATATTCCATGGGGAAATGCAATGGCAGCCTTGAGATGGAATCATCAATTCGGCTCTAAAGTATTCATGAATTCAACTTTTTCGTTTACCAATTATGATTTTTCGACCAATGCAGGAACCAGTAGTTTTGGGATCTCATTAAGTTCTGGTATTCGTGATTTTGCCTTAAAGAGCATTGTTGACTGGATACCTTCTCCCAATCACAGTTTTAAATTCGGGGCCGATTATACTTTCCACACTTTTATGCCAAGTTCTGCCAGCGCTCAGTTTGGAGATAGTCTTTCCTTTAATCCCAAGAAACAGGAATTGTATTCGCACGATTTTTCGTTGTTTGCCCTGGATGAATTTAACCTCGGAAAAAGAGTTCGCATCAATCTCGGGGTCCGGTTTAATTATTATCAGCATTTTGGACCATTCGACAGGTACGTAAAGGATGATCTGGGTGTAATAAAAGATACCATTTCTTATGGCTTGTTTGACAACATTGCGGATTATGCCAGGGTTGAACCACGTTTCAACATGCGGATCAAATTAACACCTAGTTCCTCTATAAAATTAGCTTACACGTTGAATTTTCAGAATATGCACCTGGCGAATCTTGCAACGGTTTCTTTGCCAACAGACGTATGGTTACCCAGTACTTCGTTGATCAAACCACAGGAAGCACATCAGGTAAACCTTGGTTATTTTCAGAACCTTTTTAAAAATCGTCTAGAAATATCTGTTGAAGGATATTATAAACACATGTTTAATGTGGTGGAGTATAAAGACAATACTTCTTTTACGCAATTGGTGAATGACAACCCCGACAATGTGCTTACACTTGGTCAGGGTCGTTCGTTTGGTGTAGAGGTCTTTATAAGAGGAGGAATTGAATTTAAGATCAAAGGACATTTGCAACGTATTTCAGGTTGGGTGGGTTATACATTGGCATGGACACAACGTTTTGGGTTTAATAGAAATGAAATTCATTACGATGGAGACTTCTTTTATCCCCGATATGATCGAAGGCATGACCTTTCCGTGGTGTTTTCATGGGAAATAGGAAAACGATGGCTGGTTTCAGCGGTGTATGTTTATAGTACCGGTAATGCACTTGCAGTTCCGTCATCATTTTATCTGGTAGGGAATAACCTTGTACCTTATTTTCAGGATAGAGATAATTACCGCATGGAGCCTTATCATCGGCTTGATCTGGGAGCAACCTTTATCCTCCACAAAGGAAAAAAATGGGAACATAGTTTGAATTTATCAGTATACAATGTATATAGCCGACAAAATCCGTTTTTTGTATATTTTGATCTTAAATCGGATCCTGCTACGAATTCCGTTCAGTTTACGGGCAAACAAATTTCACTTTTCCCAATTATACCTTCATTAACCTGGAACTTTAAATTTTGATGATGAAACGCTGGCATAAATACGTGATCTCTTTTCTAATCCTTGGGCTTGTTTCTTGCGAATCTGAAATTGATATTGATCTCCCGCCACCGGATACTTTAGTGGTGGTCGACGGAATTATAGAAGACAGTTCATTTGCAAGGGTAGCTGTAACCAAAACAACCCCGTATTTTGATGTGATCAATATCGCCACCTTAAGCGGGATATTTATTACAAATGCAACCGTGATCTTAAGTGATGGGATTTTATTTGATACGCTGGCACTTACAATAGATGCTACACAGTTTCCACCCATTTTTTATCAGGGGACTAATCCAGCGTTGAAAGGACAGGCATGGAAGACTTATTTTTTAACCGTCTATGCACTTGGAGATACGTTAACTTCTTCAACTACGATTCCTGGAGAGGTTCCGATCGATTCTATCCGGTGGGAACAGTTTGGGACTGACGATTCATTAGGTTTAGGTTGGATCTATTTCAAGGAACCCGATACATTAGGTAACTTCTATAATTTCCTCGCCAAGCGACAGGGATATCCATATTATGTTCCGGTTCCCGGTCAGGCTATCTCCAATGATCAGCTGGCGAACGGACAATATATCGAGTTTGTTTTTGGTCGCCCAAATCCTGTTCCGGGTTGGTTTAACACGGCCACGGGTGATACAATTCCTGATGAAGATGGTGTTCGCTGGAGAAGAGGGGATACTATTTATACCAAGCTATGCAGCATCGATTTTCATTCATATGAGTTTTTAAGGACCTATGACGATGCCGCA
>JANWKQ010000011.1 GCA_025451295.1 Flavobacteriales bacterium
AATTAAGTCGGCAATTTCTTTTTTGTTTTCTTCTACAACTATATGATAATTTTTATAGGCATCGTCATCTAAGACTATTTTTTCAAGATGCTTAAAATATAAGTTGATAATACCGTGACTATTGTCCTTAACAGTGCTTTCAAATTGATCAAGTTTTGATAGGGAAGATGTTGATTTTTTAGCCTTATCATATCTGGTTGCAAGTGCTGATTTTTCTGATGGAATACTGGCAAGGTTAACATTTGTCTGAAAGCTTGTGGAGCACTTTATACATGTCAGGGAATTGACTTTATTAATTTGACTGCATTCTTTGCAACAAATTTGCATTTCAGGATTAAACACAGACATGTTTTCTAAAACTTTATTTTTATAGAAAATGTGAATTGACCTTGCAAGTCACTAATTAATAGTATACACTTTCAAATATACTAGATTTTTGAATTATTTGAACAAAAATGGTCTTAAATAATTTTAATCATGAATTTTTTGGGACCTCCCTTGCCTAGGGGGCAACAGCCTAGCTCCTGAAAATCAAAGGAGGGTGCTGAGTGGCGGATACGAGTAGACAGCAGAATGCCGGTAGACGCTTAGCACCCGCCTTTGTTTGAAGGACTAAAGTAGAGCACCAAGCAACAGGCCCGGGGTACATGCCCATTAAAATAAGATCAATAACAAATCTTTTGTAAATTACAATAGCAACTCTCGTTGCAGTTTTGCGTTATATAATTTATAATTGCTTTATGGAGATCGACAGGAAAAATATCAAAGAGGTGAAGGCCATCGTTCAGTTATTGGACGATCCTGATCCGGAGATCTTTGGTATGATCCGGAATAAATTACTGTCACTTGGAAAGCCTGTGGTTCCTGCGCTTGAAGAAGTATGGGAACGAAGTATCGATTCTATGCTGCAGGAACGTATTGAGACCATCATCCAGGAAATTCATTTTGAAGAAGTAAAGCACCAGCTAACCGATTGGAGGGACCGGAGTGAAGATGATCTTTTAAAGGGCTCCATTATTATTGCCCGTTATCAATATCCTGATCTGGAAGAAAAAAACGTGTTGAAATATCTTGAACAACTGTATAAAGATGTAGCGCTCGAAATTGAAATGGTGGATACCCCCGTTGAAAAGATCAGGGTGATCAATCATGCCATGTTCGATATTCATCGGTTTTTAGGCAACCGGCAAAACTATCATGCACCCGCCAATAATTATATTAACCATGTGCTTGAAAGTAAAAAAGGGAATCACCTTTTGCTTTCTGTCATCTATATTCTGGTAGCCCGGCGCTTTAAATTGCCGGTTTACGGTGTGAACCTGCCCGAGAATTTTATTATGTGCTATGTGGATAAGGACGAGAATAAACTCCGACTCACCCCGGAGGATAGGAACAAGACCAAAGTAAAATTCTATCTGAATACCTTTGCCAAAGGAGCTATTTTTAGTGAACGGGAGGTAGACCAGTTCCTCAACCAGCTCAAGCGGGCTAAAAAGCCGGAGTACTACGTGCCCTGCAACAATACCACCATTTTGCTGCGTATGATAACAAATCTTATCTTTGCGTATCAAAAATTAGGGATGAAGAACAAAGTACATGAACTCATTGATTTGAGGCGTGTCTTAGGTCCCGAACAAATCGATTAATGAATACCTCTAAAAACTTCGAATTTCGGCGTTGGACTTCAACCTCAAAATTCTCATTTACGTTAGTAAACTCCGATTTTTCGGTTTCGTCCGTCTTGAACTTCTTTGTTTTTAGAGGTATTATAAGATACGGAATTGTTTTACTCTCTTTAATAGGTTTTTTGGTTTCGAAAACATATTCGCAAACCTTACCTCCGGTTAACTGTACCACGGCAACTGTGATCTGTGATTCTGTGATCGTGCAGGATACGTTAAAAGTTGCCATTGATTCTACGGCTGAGGAGATCAGCTCGAATTCTTGTCTCACGTTTGGAGAGATCAGGGGAACCTGGTACCAGTTTGGAGTGAATGACATAGGCAATCTACGTTTTACGATCACCCCTTTTGATACATTAACCGATTTTGACTGGGCTTTATTTCGGGTTGACTGGGCCAATTGTACCGATATCTTTGCAGTACCCTCTTACGAAGTATCGTGTAGTGAAAGTGGAATAGGAGGAGGATTCTATACGACCGGATTATCCGATGTACCCGTGCAGGGATTCAATCCTTCTATCAATTTAACCACGCCGGCCGTATTTTATTTATACATCACAACTTCTTTACAAGACACCGGCGCATTGTTAGGTTATACGATTGATTTCTCCGCTTCTGATTTTGATCTGGTTCCGTGTAATGAGATTGGAATAGAGGAGGAGGATTTTCTAAGTGTAACCATGTTCCCCAATCCTGCAAGCGATCGGATCTTTATTTCCAGTTTGAATTTTATTCCGGAGCAATATGTTTTAACGGACATTACCGGGAAACAAGTGGCGGCCTCTTCTTCCAATTGGAGAAGTATAAACGGGATTGATCTCACCGGATTTTCTACGGGGATCTATTATTATCAATTAATAGATGCAACCGGAAGGAAGCTTTCCGGAAAGGTGATCGTAAAATAACATCATTGTGATCCTTGATATTTCTACAATATCATTTAACGTCTTTGAGTCTACCTCCAGATTTTCATTAAAATGGAAAAAATGGATGATCATTTTGTCTGGTATCGTCCTGATGGTATTGTTTTTTATTTTAGTGGCGTTGTTCATTCGCTTTTTACCTGATGTTTCCAGTTCGAAAGTAGGTACCATAGCGATGACACTGGTTATTCTGATTGGCATATTGGTCTTGGCTGCCTTGATCACCAAATGGATCTATGGTAAACTTATTCCGGTAGGAACAGTTGAATTTAATCCCAGTACGATTGAAATAAAAGGTAAACTGAACAAGACCATTACCTATGAGAAACTGACCCACCTAACGATGATGATGGAAAGGCCGAAAAGTTATTTTTGGTCAAACTCCGGCCCCAGATCCTATACCATTTCATTTACGCTGGAATCAGGCGATCAATTTTCGATTATTACGGATAGTGGAAGTGTACAGGATAATAAAATAGTGGATATGTACCAGGTATTATTTACCATTAGCCGTCAGAATCATTATTTGTATAAAGTTTTGAGGAATCTATCTCAAGCTCGGAAGTAAAAGTTCTCGGCTGTTGGAAGGTCGTAAAATTAATCTACATTTGATTTTTACAAACGTTTCACTACGCTGGAGTCGAAACAATCCATCGTCTGAATATATTTATATGAAAAAAACTGTACTCATTACCGGAAGCTCTACCGGAATAGGTAAATCCGTGGCTGAATATTTTACAGCACAAGGTTGGAATGTAGCAGCAACCATGCGAACACCCGAAAAATCTTCCTTTGTTGGACACGATACCATGCGATTGTATGAACTTGATGTTACCAATCCCGAATCAATCAGTACGGCCATTGATCGGGTGATCCAGGATTTTGGAGATATTGATGTGATCATCAATAATGCGGGTTATGGTACGGTTGGTATTTTTGAAAAAGCAACCCAGGAGGAAATACAAAAACAGTTTGAAACGAATGTATTCGGAGCCATGAATATAATACGGGAGATCCTTCCGCATTTCAGAGCAAAGAAGGATGGAATGATCATTAATATTACTTCGATGGGTGGACGGATCACTTTTCCGATCTATTCTGTATACCACGGAACCAAATGGGCATTGGAAGGATTTTCAGAATCCCTTTCGTACGAATTGCGACCTTTTAATATCCGCATAAAAAATATTGAACCGGGAGCTATCAAAACCGATTTTTATAACCGGTCTCTGCAATTATTTACCAATCCAAATATTACCGATTACGACAACTATGAAAAACATACCTATCAGGCCACAGTTGATACCGAAAAAAAAGCACCAGGTCCGGAAGTCGTAGCCAAAAAAGTTTTTAAAGCGGCTAATAGTACCAGCTGGAGATTAAGATATCCCGTTGGTGGATTGGGACCTTTGTTGATCTTTTTGCGTAAACGACTTCCATTGAGTTGGTTCATGGCGATCGTAAGATCGGCTGCTGAAAGGGGATTTAAGAAAGCGTGATTTACTATTATTTTTTTTCCGTAACTCTTAATTCGGTGCGTCGATTGAGTCGGTACGCATCTTCGAATTTGTCGGGGTTATCCTTCAAAGTATTGATATATTCATCAGTAAGTACCGTTCCTTTTGGAAAAATAAAACCTGAACTTTGGCCTTTATAATCTGTCTCAAGAATTCTTGGCTCTGATTCTCCCTTGCCTACAGCAATTACCTGGTTCCTTGGCACTCCCTGACTGATTAAAGAATCCAAAACTCTCTGTGCACGCCGCTCAGACATTTGCTCATTATATCCATCACTGCCTCTACTGTCAACATGATTAACCAGTTCAAACAGTAAATTGGGGTGCTGAAGTATAAAAGTTGCCATCGAATCAACTACAGGTTGATATTCTTTAAAATACGGCTGGCCTCCGTCGAAGTTAAACTGTATCTCGGCAACAAATTTTTGACCTACTTCCACATTTGTATCTGTCAATTTGAAAAGTCCTTTATTTTGTGACCATGCAGAACCTAACAAAACAATAGCTGAAATAAAGAAGATGAATTTTTTAGTCATAAGCTAATATACTGTTTTTTTGAACCACATAGTCACTCACCCTCTATTGTCATGGTGACCTTGTCGAACCATTCGTGCCCTCCGTCGTTAAAATTTTTCGAAATCAACAACTTTTCCTATCTTAGGCCTTCATCATTTGCCATGAAATTTGCCATTATCGATATCGAAACTACCGGAGGAACTTCTTACGAATCCAAAATTACCGAGATCGCTATTTTTATTCATGATGGCAAACAAATCATTGATCAGTTTCATTCACTGGTGAACCCAGAAATGGAAGTACCCAGATTTATTACCGGGCTTACTGGTATCACCAACGAGATGGTTGAAAATGCACCTTTATTTTCTGAAATTGCCGAGCAGGTTTTTCAAAAAACAGAAGATTGCGTTTTTGTTGCCCACAATGTCAACTTCGATTATTCTTTTATCCGTCAGGAATTCAAAAATATTGGAATTGATTATAAAAGAAAAAAAGCCTGCACGGTTCGATTAAGCAGAACGATACTTCCGGGATTTCCGTCGTATAGTCTCGGAAACCTTTGTTCGAACCTTGGAATTGATATTACCAATCGTCACCGGGCCATGGGTGATGCAGAAGCCACCGTAAAACTTTTTGAAATATTAAGGGCGAACGATAATGATGGTCATATCGAAAAGTCGGTGAATGTTCGTTCGAAGGAAGCGACGATCCCTCCACATTTAGATAAAGCGATCTTTGAAAGCCTACCGGATGAAACCGGGGTCTACTATTTTTATAACGGAGAAGGAAAGGTTATTTACATAGGCAAGGCCATTAATATCAAACAACGGATCTATCAACATTTTACCAGTGCCAAGGGTGCCAAACTTTCTTTTCTGAATGAAGTGCATGACATTACCTATAATGTTACCGGAAGCGAGCTGGCTGCTTTGTTGCTGGAATCTGACGAGATCAAAAAACATTTCCCTAAATATAACAAGGCACAACGGTTAACCGGCAAGTTTTTTTGTTTGTATGACTATATCGATCAAATGGATACACACCGACTCGTGATCGGTAAAAAAACGAATAACCTTACCCCGGTAATGCTCTTCAATTCTTTTGATGCGGTGAGGAGTTATTTATTTCAGCTGATCGACCAGTTTGAATTATGTCCTAAATGTTGTGGGATCGATACCAGCAGCGGGCCTTGTTATGCCTATAAGGAAGAAAAATGCAGAGGCGTTTGCTGTGAGAAGGAGGATGTAATGGATTATAATGAAAGGGTAGAAGCGGCCATCGAATTCATCAAACAGGAAACAGGTGATAAGATCATTGTGGATCGCGGTCGACATCGGGAAGAAAAATGTATTGTAGTTATCCAGCAGGGAAACTATAAAGGATTTGGCTATGTGCCTTTTGACGTGCAGATCATGAACGTTGAAGAAGCGTTGGATTATATCACCCATTACCAGGATAACAATGATGTGCAAAGGATATTGAGGGGGTGGAATTAAAAACGATTTAAATCTTTCATATGAAAAAGCGGCTTCTTCTTTTCTCGGTGATTTTTATGAGTCTACTATCTGTTAGCGCTCAATTTTCTTCCATGGTGGCTGGTAAGTTTATTAATATCGTCTCCAAGCCTACCTTCGAACATTATATGACGGGTCTTGATTCAAAAGAATCACTTGTCTGTGCTTTTTATGTGGAAGTGGTGGGGGATAGTATTTTTAATTATGAGACCATTATATCAGACGGAAAACTATCAGGAGTCAATATTATTCCAGTACTATTGTCTGGCGTCGACAAGAAGACCGTGAAAGTACTACCTCATAACTATGATGGCTATTCACCTTCCAAGTGTTATAAGATCAGTTTTTCTTTGCTTGAGGAAGCAACAGCTACGCGGAGGTATTACCGGAGTGATAATGAGATCTTAACCGATAATGAGGCGAACACCACACTTTATTTTGCCACCAAGTCGGCCGCCAAAGGTTTTGTAAATAAATATTTGAAGTAAGACAAGAAAGGAACATATACTCAAGTCTGGAGATCCCAGCTTATGCTGGGGTCTCCCGGATTTAGGGTAGGAAAGCAACAACAAAATATAATTAAGAACAAGATATCATGCGAAAAGGAGGATATATTTATATTATGTCAAACCGTTGGAGAACTGTTTTGTATATCGGCTTAACATCCGACATTAAAGAAAGGGTTTGGCAACATAAAACAGGTTTTTTTAAAGGATTTACGAAAAAATATAATTGCGTGGACCTACTATATTTTGAGTTTTTCCCCGACATAGGTGACGCTGTAGTACGAGAAAAACAAATGAAAGCTTGGAAGCGGGACTGGAAAATGGAATTGATTAAAAAGGAAAACCCCGATTTGAAAGATCTGTCTGTAGATTGGTTTGATGAACAGGCTAATTTGAAAGTTTCTTAGTGTCTATCTGGGAGATCCCAGCTGGAGCTGGGAAATCGTTTTTAAATTTACAGGAGTTGATGGATCAACAGCGTTGATCCATCAACTCCTGTCTCACAATGGTGATTCCCCAGCTCCAGCTGGGGTCTCCCGGCTGCGAAGATGGAAGCTATGCTATCTCTTCCAAACTATAGTACACCTTCAATCCTTTCTTCAAGATCAACTGTTTTTCCATTTCCACGCCTTTACTTTCACCAATGACCAGCAACGCCTCACAAAGATCAATTAAAGCCAGGGACATTTTCATGATCGCTTCGTATCTTTTTTCTTCGTTCTCAAAAGCCATTTGATTCACCACGGGAACAGAAACATTGATCCCTATAAATGGAATATGTCCTTTTTTATAAACTTCCGCCGCTGCCCTGTTCATGGCATCCAGATTCTGTTGTCGTTGCTCAGCTGTGGAAGCTGAATAGGGTCCTGCTACTCCAATGATCATGTTGATTTATTTTGGCTAAAATTACGAAAATTGACTTATGAACCTGTTGCCTTTTATATCCTAAGATTTTGTATATCAATGGTTTTCGACACCTTCTTTGTTTCCACTTGCAAATTTGAAATTGTTTTGCGTAATTTAGATAATTAACGAACAGAGTCCTTCTGTACCTTTTTCTAAACCTTTGTAAAGTAAGTCTATCAAACCCCTTGTTATGAAAATAAGTCAACGACTCTTTTTCCTGTTAGCAGTATTCTTAACTGCAGGAAATCTCTTTTCACAAAACGTAGGTATTAATACTTCGGGTGCAGTGGCCGATCCAAGTTCAATGCTGGATATTGTCTCAACCACAAGTGGTGTTTTAATTCCAAGAATGACGGATGCCCAGCGAATTGCCATTGCTGCGCCTGCAAATGGGTTGTTGGTTTATCAAACCAATGGGACTCAGGCGGGGTATTGGTATTTTAACGGCACTATTTGGGTGAGCCTTTGTTCGAATGGTATCTATAATAATATGTATCAATTGGTGGGAACTGCCGGAGTAAGTCTAACCGTCAATGGAACTTTTATTCTTTTGCCTGGTTGCTCGCAGGTGATCACGTTAACCGGAAACGCCAAAGTATTTTTACACCTGGATGCAGGTTTACAAACTACCAGCGTTGCAACGAATGGGTATACAGCTGCAGATTTTGTGTTGGCTGTTAATGGTGCATTTCTTGGAAATGGGGGATACAGAAGAATCATTGCATTAAACAATACCGGACTTGTAACCAACATAGAATCCTGTGCAATGGGAGCTGTGGTTACATTAGCTCCCGGAACCTATACTTTTGAAGGCTATGCCGCCAAAGCCGGTGGGGCCAATGGCAATGCATCAGGAAATAACACCAGCGTAATGCAGGCCATGTTAAGTATCATTGTTGTTTATCAATAGCGAAGTGAAACGATTTCTTCTCATATCCATTCTCTTTTCCGGAATATTATCCATCCATTCCCAAATAAGGGTTAGCGCCAACCGGGATGGGAGTCCGCAAACGGATTTGGTGGTTGATACCAATACTATCTATGAGCCCATGTATATGTCTGATCAAAAATTTACACTTAACCAACCACTTGGAGAACAGAAAATGGTGATCATACCTTTTCCAAATGTGGTAGTGGTGGAATCACCACCAGTAAAAGTGTCGGATCAGAAACAACCGTTGAAAATCGACGGGAAATAAGATTTATTTCGGCAAGTATTCCGCAGGCAATTTTTCTTCATCCGTTTCCTCCTGCCAGATCAGGGAAGCGATCCACCAGCGATTTTTTGAGTAAACCAATTGCAATGAATTAATACCCCTCATTTTTTCTTCGCCGCTTTCAAATTCATACGTGGTAAACACGTTTACCAGTTGTCCGAATGTATTGGTGGTCCGGTGAAGTTCTTTTTCTATAAAGACATTTTCTAAAAAATAGGGATCGTTGTTCTTGATATAGTCTTCAGGTGTAAATGATTTGTACACTACAACACCCAGTTTATTTTTAAAGATGGCGCCCATATCAGCCCCTGTGCTAAACAGGTTTTTAAACCTGGACCAGTCACGCTGACCTGCCGGTCCGGAGATTACATTGTACATGGCATTTACAATCTTGTCGACAGATGATGTATCATCTGTTGCGGTTTGGGCAAAAATATTCATTCCTGAAAACAGGATGAACATACATACGAGTTTTTTCATTCTATTGTACATTTAAAATAACCTTCGATCGTAAAATTTTTCTCCCTGCATAATTTGTTGTTGCATGAACCAGAAATCCTTACCATGCCCTTTAACCATTCTCCTTTTCTGAATTGCTCATTTTGTAAAGTGAGCTTACAATGGGAAACCGGTGTATCCAAAGTACCTGTATATGGAGTAGCGCAGGTAAAGGAAACCCTCAGATCTTCTTTGTATACTGTAAGGAGGATATCGTTGGTTTCGGAGGCATTGATCTCACTGATCGTTATAAATAAGGTATCGTTTTTTAACCGGGCGTCGGTACTCCTTAGTGTTCTTTCAGGATCTTTATTGATCATGCAATTGGATTCGATGAGGTATTTATTTGAATCCGGAACATTGTCATAATGCATTTTTCCGTTATCATCTCTAAAAACCATGGTAAGCGGATTGTACATGGAATCCGATTCATGAAAAAAGGCATTATCCAATGTTTTGTCGAACTCAAGTTTAAGTTCCTGCCTTTGTGCATTGACCCATTGGAAACAAGTTATAGACAATAAAAGGATCAGCACATTTTTATAGGATCTCATAGTTTCAAATATACAAAAAAGGACTGAGAGGAACACCCGTACTGCTATTCACTCAAAAAAAATATCCCCTCACTCAATAAACTGCCAATGGGCTTTAATAAAGATTAGCTTTCTTAAACTTTTTTTGCAAATTCACGTCAAATACCGCAGGAAACGAAGCTACCTGTCGTCTAAAACCTGTAAAAGCCGATTATGAGATATTTGAAAACCACCTTACCCGCATTGTTCTTTCCAATCATATCTTTTGCTCAGACTGAAGGAGATGTGTTTTTTGAGGATGCCAACGTTCATGAGATCAGGTTTACCTTTCACCAGGCGAATTACTGGGATTCATTAACCGATGGGTATACGGGTGATTATTATATAAAAGGCGATGTGGAAATTGATGGCACCCTGCTTTACGATTGTGGGGTTAAATTCAAAGGGAATTCTTCTTACAACAATCCCAGTATCAAAAAGTCATTTAAGATTGATATGAACGAATATGTAAGCGGGCAGGATTATGATGGTCTTAAAAAACTGAATCTGAACAATTGTTTTAAAGATCCAACTTTCCTGAGAGAAAAAATGATGATGGATTTTTTGAGAAATCATGGGCTGTATGCACCAAGGGTGCATTTTACGAATGTATACATTAACAATACACTTTGGGGTTTGTATACGGCAGTTGAAGAGGCGGATGTAAAAAAATTCCTTGAAAATAATATTGGTGACGATCGGGGAAATCT
>JANWKQ010000012.1 GCA_025451295.1 Flavobacteriales bacterium
CAGTGCACTTCTCAGCTCAGCTTGCTGACCTGAAAAATTTTATTTATTCACCCGAAGTTTATTTCGCCAATATCGATGTGGAAGGAACTTCTTACAAAGGTGTAATGAGAGAAGTTCAATTTCATCCGGTAACTGACCTGGTGAATCATGTTGACTTTTACGAAGTAAATGAAGATAAAAAAGTAAAAATCTCTCTTCCTATCAAGGTGGTTGGAAACTCTGCCGGTGTTAGAGCCGGTGGAAGATTGGCAGTAAATGTCCGCAAGCTTTTTGTGGAAGCTTTACCTAAAGATCTGCCTGATTTTATCGAGATCGACATTACCAATATGAACATTGGTGACAAATTAAGGATCTCTGAAATGAAAGTAAAAGGGGTTACTTTCCTTGATGCACAGAATGTAGTGGTAGCTGCAGTTACTGTAACACGTAACACCAAGTCAGCCGAAACAGAAGAGGCTAAGAAAACAGAAGCCGCTCCTGCTGCCGACGCAAAAGCACCTGCTGAAGAGGAGAAGAAAGAAAAGAAGAAGTAAAAGTTTATTCAATTTATCTATATCAAGCCCTTCATATGAAGGGCTTTTTTATTTGGTTAGTAACCTTCCCACCAGAAATACAATAAACAAATGAGAGATGGTTGCCTGGATCAGGGTAAGATTTTCCAGCGGCAGACTGATATCCTTAAATGGATGATCAATACTAACCATCGTATGAAGACTCAGTTTAAAAGAATAGTGAAGCAGATCGGGACTGGAAACAATTGGGGCACCAATTGAGCCAACGAAAGCCAATTCATATAAACAATAGGTATACGCAAAAACAACCACCAAAAGCCAATATATATTTGCGGCTCCTAAGATCCTATAAGTTAAATCATGTGCTTCCAGAAAAATATCTTTTACAATCACCACAAACCAAATGAGCATGCTTGTTAATAGACAAATGGCAGACAGCGTAAAAATAACCTTACCGGAATACTCAGATTTTAAAAACGGGAGTTCAGCTAAAAACCCTAAAACGAATCCGCCAAAAACCAATATGCCATAAAGAATCTTGTATGACCGTTTATTAAAATACAAACAGGTCGTATAGAACGCAAAATAGTGAACCCCAAGTAGGATGAGCAAATGAACTGTTACAAACATAGGAATGGGAATCGGTAAGCTGCCTTTCATAACCAACCGATCTACCACTAAACTGCTAATAGCGGTGAGTATTTGGAATCCAAAAGTAAGGATAAGATATTTTTGTCGCTTTTTATTAAGGTCGGTGGTCATAAGATCTGTTTATATAACAAAACAACAAAATTTCAACGTTTTTCCTGCATTCAATTTCCAGTTTCAAGAATAAAAACTACCCTTTCATGAAAAAGGCTTGAGCTCCGATCGGTGAGGGCCTAGATTTGTAGCAAAATTGAAATGATATGAATAAAATGGTTCCCATCAAACTATGCATCGTGTTGAGCGGTGTGGGTTATATTACCTGGTATATGTTCGAAGAAGCAAGTCACCTCGATCTGGGGCAAAAAATATTATATATAGCCATGGCTTGTATTGGATTCCCTTTGACGATGTTTGGTGACCGATTGTTAAAGAGATAAAGCCTGGGCTTTTCGCTGCGATTGAACATGTTTTACCCGCTCCAATAGTTCATTCACCCGAAAATTGATTGGGTTCGTCCTTTTTCCCAACCTGACTGGCGTCCCATCCCGTTTAAAAAGCCAAAAGGTATTTCAACACAATGAACGTTTTGTTGTATGCCGGTTTTTTGTAACATTGTTTTAAATCGCTGGTATGAAAAAATGGGTATGCTTATTTCTTGTTTCCTTCACGGGGATGATGAACTATGCCCAGATCTTAAAAGCAACCAGTACTGGTTTCATGCTGGTTACTGACTCCATCTCCGATAAAAAAATCTCCAACGACACTTTTGATAATTTCAAGGGTAGATACCGGTATTCGATCCGAAACAATGAAAACTGGTTTCAGGAAAATGAAGGAAAATATTTCATTCCGGGAATTGAGTATGATTCGCTCATCGTGCTTTCGAAAAACGGACATTGGGGTTGTATTAACCTACTTGGAAAAGAAAAGATCTCTTTTACCCTCAGCGATCCTGTCGATTTTTTTAAACAGGCAACCTGTTTTGGTTATGGTGGACGAGGTACTTATCAACTCCTGGGCGGATCTCAGCTTTACAATGAATCCGATAAGTATGGGTACAAAATTCTCGACTGGAAGGGAAATTTAATCACCACTTATGTTGAAATGATCGATAATACGGGATACATTTTTTTGATGGCCAGCCAGACTTCTGATAAATGTGGCATCATTACGGCAGACCTGGATACGCTGTCCCCTTTTGAATATGGCTGCACCAGTTGGGATGCCAAGAACTTTTATTTTACCGATCTTGGTTATCTGGCGATTAAGAATGCAGAAGGGAAATGTGGTGTGATTGACAAATACGGAAAGATCCGGATCCCTTTTGAATATGACTATATATGTGACCCCCATTTTGATTATAATCCATTTACCAAGGATAAACTTCATGGATTGATGGATATGGAATTGAATATAATCGTTCCGGCGGAGTATGATGAGCTTCAGCTTATCGGTGGGCCCGTAATTGCGCTCGGACTAAAAAACGGCGTATGGACCATTATTGATTCAACCAATAAAAAATTATCGGTAGAATTCACTTTTGTTGAGGATAACGCCAGGTACCAGGAGGATGGGATGATCGTATCGGAAAAAAACCGGTTTGGGCTTTATATGATGAGTAGTTTTAGTTATCAACTGGAGCCCATCTATGATACACTTATTCGATTCAGACCCAATGCACAGGACTACTATACCTACAATTATCTGGCTGTAAAGGGAACAAAGACCTTTGTTTTTGATAATGACCTAAAACTCATTTCGGAGTTTAGCGGAAAAGAGACAAAAAAAATTGAAGGGTCGAATTTATTTTTGCTGACGAAGGGAAAGAAAAAATACCTGGCAGACAATAAAGGCGTCCCCGTCAGTGGCGGGTATGATAACATCATCCCGGATACCTATGCAGGGAAAAGCGAAATGTTTTTTGTTACCCAAAAGAAAAAATACGGTTGGATAAATGCGGCCGGTGCGATTGTTATTCCTGCTGAATATGATGCCGGTTGCGAAGTGAATTGGACCTATAATTATGAGGAGAAGAAATACAACGGGACCATTTCTCTGTTAAAGGGAAATCAAATAACCGTTTTCGACATGGAGGGTAAGATCGTTGAAACCAAAACCTGGAATAAATATGGGAGTTTTTGCGATCAGAAATAAATGCATCCGGATTTTGATGTTGATGGTAACAATACTATTGCCATCCTCTGCATTTTGCCAGCTTTTCAAAATGGTACCTGGGGGTATGATCCTTGTGAAAGATTCAATCACAGATAAGCAAATCACAGATGAGTTGTATCCAACTGCCTACATGGAAGGTGAGGCTTATCCCTATTTGGATTATTGGCTTGAAGAACATCAGGGAGAATATCATCCACCTAAGTTGTATGCTGATAGTATGATCGTCGCCAAAACAAAAACGGGTTGGGGTCTCATGACTGTTAAAGGGCTGGAATTGGTACCATTCAAATATAAATTCGGAGTTCATCTTCATGCGAATAATACACTATACGCGGTTGATGAAAAAGACAATGCCGGAAACTGGGAATACAAGATCTATAGTTTCTCAAAAAAACTAATTGTAAAATATGGACAAAGGGAAGAAATCAATGATAAAATGGCCATTTTTAAAGACAATAAAACCGGCTACATAGGTATCATTTCGAATGATCTTGATACGTTGCTTCCATTTGAATACAGCTATGCCCAAGAACCGGATTATGATCGTGGTGTATTTGGATACAGCAATTATCTGGTGTTGAGATCGACAACCGGTGAATACGGAGCGGTCGATTGGTCAGGAAAAACGCGATTACCATTTGAATATTCAAAGATTGAATTACCGATAGATCAGCATGGAACTGCGACCAATAGATTAGGCCATTGGCTCATCGACAGCGAACTCAACATTATCTATACAGATGATTTTACAGAATATGTTTCCTGTGAAGAGGGAAATGCTGTTCCTGCCATTATTTACAGCATCAAAAAAAATGCGTGGATTGCATTAGATACCGCCTATAAGCCAATTCCACAGGCAGCATTCGAATACCTTGAACCCTACTTTAGTTGTTATTATGGACATTATAATGGCACCGTTGGTAATCAAGGGAAATATGGAGTGTATAATTTTCAGCAAAAATCCTATTCAATCCCTTGCGAGTATGACACCATTCTTAAAATAGATGATCTGAGCACCTACCGACCCATTTTCGCCTGTAAAAAAGCTAAATCGGTTGCTCTCTATAATGATTCTTTACGTTTGCTTGGATCATTCGAGGCGGAGGATCTGTTCAACCTTGGTTACTTTCCTTATCTCGTGCAGAAAAACAAGGGTCAATATTCATTTTTATCATTTGCTGGCAAAAAAGTTTCGCAGGACTACGACCTGATTGCAGGAATGGATGACTCTTATATTACCGCTTTGTTTGTAGGAGAAAATGGAAAATTCGGCTGGGTAAACAAAAGCCTGGAGGCTTTTATTCCTGTGGAGTATGATTGTGGTTGTCCACAAACCTATAAAAAATATGATGAAAAAACGATAGCTATTTATCCAATGCTCAAAGGCGACTGGATCTATTATTTTGATGAAAGCGGAAAGCTATGGGAGAAAAAAGCATGGAATCATTTTGACAACTTCTGTAAATAGAATTTTTTTCTAGACCACCACATTCACAATTCTCCCTGGAACCACGATCACTTTCTTGGGCTGTTTACCTTCGAGCCATTTGGCAGATTGTTCGTTGCTAAGCACGGCAGCCTCCACTTCCTTGCTATCAATACCCAGTGGTAATTCTACATTGAACCGGACTTTTCCATTAAACGAAACGGGATAGGAAAATGAATTTTCCACCAGGTATTTTTCATTGAATTCAGGGAATTACGTGTTAGAGATGGAGGTATCATGACCCAACTTCTGCCATATCTCCTCTGCTATATGCGGTGCAAACGGAGAAAGAATAATGAGCAAGGGTTCATAAATTGCTTTCTTGTTACACTTCATATCGGCCAGTTCGTTCATACAGATCATAAAGGCAGAAACAGACGTATTCAGACTTAAACTTTCAATATCCTCTCGTATTTTTTTAATGGTCTTATGCAAAGTCTTTAATTCCTTCGCATTGGGTTCTTCATTTGTCAAAGAAATTTTTCCATCTGCGCCAATACAATTTCTCCATAGTTTTTTTAGGAATCCATATACACCCGTAATTCCATTAGTATTCCAGGGTTTGCTTTGCTCGATGGGGCCAAGGAACATTTCGTACATGCGGAGTGTGTCGGCACCGTAGTCTTCACAGATTTGGTCTGGGTTAATCACATTATACAACGACTTAGACATCTTTCCTGTTTCGGTCTGCATAATTATTTCAGTCTTCAAGTCGAAATATTTCAAGTAGGTCTCAAATTCCACCTCCGACTTTTTTTCTGAATCAACTTCTACTGGATTAAGTTTAAAAAACAAAGACTTTTTTGCCTGTTGTTTTTGCCATACATTTAATGCTGTTGAACTCAAGTCAACATCCTCAAGAAAATTGTACTTTTCTACCGCCTTGATATGGTCCTCTATTTTTAACACATATTTACTTGTTCCATCAATAGTTCTAAGCTCCAAAAACTCTATGGGATAGTATAGCTCTTGTATAAATTCCTCATTGTAAACAACAGGACAACTATCTGGAATTATTACTCGGCGGGCTTCATTCTCATCTGAAAAGTATCCTGCTACTCTAATTTTTGCGCTTACTCCCTGTATCATTCCCTGGTTCACTAATTTCTTCAACGGCTCTATCGTGGGCACAAAATTCAGATCATATAAAAACTTATGCCAGAAACGGGAATACAATAAATGTCCAACGGCATGTTCTGTTCCACCGATATAAAAATC
>JANWKQ010000013.1 GCA_025451295.1 Flavobacteriales bacterium
GATGTTTACTTCGGAAAGAATAAAACCTTCATAAATATCGTTTGCTCCGAAACCACCGACACGGTTCGAATTGAAGAAAACACGTTTACCATCATCCGACATATAAATAAATGCATCATCATAAGGAGTATTTAATGGGAAGCCCAGGTTGATGGGTTCAGAAAAACCGCTATCGCTTAATTCACATTTAAAAAAATCAAACCCACCAATGGAGGTATGTCCCTGAGAGCTGAAGTAAAAGTGTTTTCCATCTGGTTTGATAAATGGACTTTCCTCATCCCATTCGGTATTGATCCGGTCTCCTACATCAACCGGCTCGCTCCATTTACCGGTCGCATTGTCATAAACCGTTTTTACAATATCCATTCCACCATGTTTGGCGTACTTTGGGTTGTTGGTAGTAAAATAGATGGTTTTACCATCATCAGAAATCGAGGCATGGGTTTCACGGTATGAAGAATTGATCATCTTCATTGATTTGGGTTCTGTCCACTTCCCATCGATAAAATCACTTTCGTATACATCTCCCTGTCTATGTAAGTTAGGTTTTTTTGATTTATTGTAATAGAGTAACAATCTGGTTCCATCACCACTTATCCAAACCGGGGCTTCATGTGCATGGGTATTTACTTCTCCGAGAAGTGGCTCTCCCTTCGTCCATCCATTTTCAGTTCTGCGTGAAAAATAAATATCATCATATTCAAAAGGTTCCCCATGGCTGGTTTTATCACCAGTATTCGTGGGTCTTCTTGACACAAATACCAACAAATCTTCAGCGTGATTTACTACAGCAGAATACTCCGGATATTTGGTATTGATCGCTGGTGAAATATTTTCAAATACAATCGCTACGGTATCATGTGATAGAATTTTACCTGTTTCGCATTGACGGATGCACAGCTCTGCATACTTAACCTCGTGCTTCACATCTTTCTGATGGAGATTTAGATGCTTGTGTCCTCCTTGTAGTAAAAAATCTTTATACTCTTTGTAGTGAGCAATGGCATTATCCCAATCGCCATCCTGGTGATAAGCATCTGCCAGCTCAAATAACACCAATTCTCTTAAGCCCGGGTTTAATACGATTGCCTTTTCATAGTATTTCTCGGCATCCTTTGGATGATGAAGCGCAAAATAGATATGACCTATATGAAAATTTAAATAATCATTATCCGGATTAAATGTATAGGCATCCAGATACTGAAACAATGCACCTTCGTAGGAAGGAGGTCCATCATAATATAGTTTTTCACCAGCCAGGTATTTTTTATAGGCAGTGTTAAATTCTGCTTCTTTGCCAGGAAAATTTTCTTTTTTCCATTCAACGTTTTTTTGACTGAAAGCAGAAATAGTGGATACCAGGGCAACGATGATCAGGATGGGGGAGTTGATTCTCATGGGTATTATTCTTCTAAAATTTTAATTTCTGCTCTTCGGTTCAAGGCTCTTCCTTCAGCGGTACCATTATCAGCTATCGGAAGATCCGGCCCGTAACCCTTGTAGGTAATCCTCTCTTTGGCGATGCCGTTTGTTGTAAGCCATGTATAGATTGACTTGGCTCTTGCCACAGATAGCTTCATATTCATGGAATGAGAGCCCACAATATCAGTATGGGCCGATACTTCAAGTTTGATATATGGATTTTCTGTCATGAATTCTTTTAGGATCTCAAGTTCGGTGATGGATTCTTTCTTTAAAGTAGCCTTACCACTTTCGTATTGAACATTTCGCATAGCAAAACGGTCACCCACTTTTATCCGATCCAGATAATAATCTTTCTTATTGTTCTTCACTGTAAGTTTGAAGGTCTCTCTGTATGGCATATGGCCTTTCGCTAATGCAGTGATTGTATATTCTTTATTCCTTGGTAACTCCACACTGAATTTGGTTCCAACAGTGGCAACATGTGCAATTTTTTCGTTCCCAATGGTTATCTCAATAATACCATCCACTGCGGTACCTGAAACTTTATCAAAAAGTTGTCCGGTAAATGCAATAGGCGAATAGTCACGTTGCAGATACACGGTGCGGCGGATTTTGATGGTATCAAAATTTGTAAGTTCAGAATACTGTGTATTAAATTTAAAACTACCATCGTTATAATCAGGTGCGGAAATGGTTACTTCGAAATTTTTGAGAATTCCAACCGAAGAGAGATACATACCATCCAGGTTATTGGTAACCGGGAAATTGCTTTCGTCTGAAGTTCTGGTGAGAACAACATTTCCTTCTTTGATTGGTTCCTTTGTTTCCGCATCAAGAAGTGTGATCTCAACCGGGAACGCAATTTCACTTAAGATAAATCCTTCATAGATATCCGCCGATCCAAATCCTCCATCACGGTTCGAATTGAAATAAACTCTTTTACCATCATCCGAAAAATAAATAAAGGCATCGTCAAAAGGTGTATTCAATGGAACTCCCATATTAATGGGTTCTGAAAATGAACCGTCATCCAACAATTCGCATTTGAAAAAATCAAATCCACCAACAGAGGTATGTCCCTGTGAGCTGAAATAAAAATGTTTTCCATCGGGTTTAATAAATGGACTTTCTTCATCCCATTCGGTATTGATCTTACTTCCGATATCCACAGGTTCACTCCATTTACCGGTTAGGTCATCGTAAGTAGTTTTCACAATATCCATCCCCCCATGATGTGCCCACTTGGGATTATTGGTAGTAAAATAAATAGTTTTTCCATCGTTCGACATAGATGCATGGGTTTCACGCCAGTTCGAGTTCAGCATTTTCATGGGAGCCGGATCTGTCCATTTGCCGTCGATAAAATCACTTTCGTAAATATCTCCCTGTTTCTGAAGATTCGGATTTTTTGATTTGTTATAATATAACAGCAATCTGGTACCATCTCCACTTACCCAGACCGGGGCCTCATGCGCATGGCTGTTTACATCTCCATGCAAATGTTGGCCTGGTGTCCAACCGGTTTCAGTTCTTCTGGAAAAATAAACGTCTTCGTATTCGAATACCGATCCATGATTTTCACGATCACCAGTATTACCAGGCCTTCTGGATACATAGATCAACAAGTCTTCAGCGTGGTTTACCACGGGTGAATATTCCGGATATTTGGAGTTAATAGAACTTGAAAGATTTTCAAAGATGATTGGAACGGTGTCGTGCGATATTATTTTTCCTGTTTCACACTGGCGAATACATAGATCAACAAACTTCAATTCATGATTTACATCGGATTCATGCATGTTCAAATGCTTGTGACCACCTTCTTTTAAAAATGCTTTATACTCGTTATAGTGGGCAATGGCACCATCCCAATCCCCATCCTGATGATAGGCAACGGCAAGTTCATAAAGAATCTGTTCTCTCAGGGTTGAATTTAAGACAATCGCTTTTTCATAATATTTTTCTGCATCATGCGGATGGTGCAGGGCGAAATAAATATGGCCTAAGTGAAAATTGAGCAGATCATTGTCCGGATTGAACTCATACGCTTCCAGGTATTGAACCAACGCCCCTTCATATCCTGGAGGGCCAATTGAATAAAACAAACGGTTTCCCTCATCATATGCCTTGTATGCCTTGTTGTATTCAGCTTCCTTACCGGGAAAATTCTCCTTTTTCCAGTCAACATTGGTTTGAGCTGAAATTCTTAAAAATGAGCATAGAAAAACTAAAACAAGGATAAGGTTATTAGATTTCATTTTGACCGTAATTGGGTGTTTTTTTAAAAACGCTAAAATACGCTAAAATTCTTAATTTCCAGCGGTTTTTTAAGTTTTTTTTAACTTCCTGAGAACCTGTCTTTCAGCATCTTAAGTTTTATACGCTGCACCACTTTTTTGGTGTATCCGGAAAACTCTCCATCGAGAATCCAGTTATAGTAAGAAGGCTCATTTTCAAATACTTGTGTAACCTTTTTGCCCTTATGTTTTCCAAAATTGAATACCTCTTCGCCTTTTTCGTTTTTAACAATCCTTCCTTCCAGATCAACCCTGTTGTTAACACCCAGAAACTCAATAATTCCCGGTAGATCTTTTTTAAGATCCTTATATCGTTGAAGCTGTGCCTTAAAAACCTCGAAAGTTGCTTTCGTATCGGCTTCTGCATCATGGGCATTTTCCAATTCCTTTTCACAATAAAACTTATAGGCAGCAACCAATGTTCTTTGTTCCATTTTATGATAAATGGCCTGCACATCCACAATATGTCGTTCCTCAATATCAAAATCCATCTCTACCCTGATAAATTCTTCCAGCAACATAGGCACATCAAATTTGAGTAAATTAAATCCACTCAGATCGCAATCATTCATGAATGAATGAATTTCTTTTGCCACCGTTTTAAATCCCGGTTTATCTTTTACCATATCGTCTGTAATACCATGAATGGCAACTACTTCAGGAGGAATTGGAATTCCAGGGTTGACGGTAAATGTCTTCGATTCCTCCTGTCCGTTAGGAAAAATTTTGAGCAAGGAGATTTGTACAATTCTGTCTTTTGTAATACTCAGACCTGTTGCCTCAATGTCAAAAAATACGATAGGTCTGTGAAGGATCATAATAGATTATTTTAAAAATAAAATCCGGGAACGATTGCCCGGACTTCACGATTTTTTCTGTTATTTTTTTAATTATATCGGTCTGTTTACATCAAAATTTTCAAGAAGATCGGCTACTCTTCTTACGAACATTCCTCCCAAAGCACCATCAACTACCCGATGGTCGTATGAGTGTGATAAGAACATCATGTTTCTAATCGCGATCACATCTCCATCATCTGTTTCGATTACAGCTGGTCGTTTTCTAATGGCGCCTAAGGCAAGAATAGCAACTTGCGGTTGGTTAATAATAGGGGTTCCCATTACATTTCCAAAAGTCCCTACATTGCTTACCGTATAAGTTCCATCCGCCACTTCGTCAGGTAATAATTTGCCTTTCTTGGCTCTGCCAGCAAGGTCATTAACTGCTTTGGTAAGACCAAAAAGGTTCATCTGATCTGCATTTTTAATAACAGGAACGATGAGATTTCCCGATGGAAGTGCTGCTGCCATTCCAATATTGATCCTGCCTTTAATAATGATTTTATCCCCATCAACTGATGCATTTACACCCGGAAACTCTTTGATCGCCTGTACAACCGCTTCAATCAGCATTGGAGTATAGGTTAGTTTTTCACCGTATTTATTTTCGAATTCTGCTTTTACTTTATCTCTCCATCTTACGAGATTGGTTACATCTGCTTCAACAAACGACGTAACATGCGGAGAGGTATGCTTGCTCATTACCATATGGCTGGCTATCAACTTTCGCATCCGATCCATCTCAATGATCTGGTCATTACCCGAAATTGAAATGGCAGGTTTTTCATTTGCCATCTCTTTTTCGACATTCTTTTTTTCCTGAACCTGAATTTCTTTCTTAACGACGGTTTTAGTTCCTGAAGATTTGCCTTTTTCTATATAAGAAAGAATATCCTGTTTGGTAACCCTTCCATCAAGACCTGTTCCGGATATAGTTTCAAGCTCCTGCACTGAAATATTTTCTTTTACCGCAATCGTTTTTACCAGCGGAGAATAAAAACGTGAAGTATCCGATTTTGAAATAATGGCCGTTTTAATTTCGGAACTTACCAGTTCTTTTTGTTCAATTTTTATCCCGTTAGAACCATTTTTATTGGTGTCAGGAATATTTTTAACAGGCTCTTCCTCTATTTTTGCATTTGTCTCCGTTTCGATCAACGCAAAAGCTTCACCGATCTTTACAACCTGTCCGTTTGCAAATATCTTTTTCACCAGTATACCACTAAATGGAGAAGGTACTTCCGAATCCACTTTATCTGTTGCAATTTCAACAAGCGGTTGATCCATTTCGATCTTATCGCCTTCTTCAACTAACCAGGAGGTAATGGTAGCTTCCATTACACTTTCTCCGAGTTTGGGCATTGTCACTTCTGTTCTGGCCATTTTTTAGATTGTCTTAATGCTACAAATGTAAACTTTTTTAGGTTAACGAATGATCCTGAAATCAGAATATCCGGCCAAATCAACCTGGCTTTCTTTAACACCGCTAACCACTGCATTTTTGGGACCTGTTTTGCACCAGATAAGGAATATTTTTAATGCTTCCTCTTCACCCTCAGCCCATATTTCAACCGAACCATCATCACAGTTCCTTACCCATCCCTGAATATTTAATGAAACGGCTTTTTCTGCCGATGATTTTCTGTAAAATACACCCTGTACTTTACCCATGACCTTAATCGTTAACGCCGTCTTTTTCAGGATCCCTTAGTTGAGTGAATTTTTGGTCCAGGCTTCATGTAAGCTCATTTGGCTCTGACTTAGCTGACTCAGCACCTTCATTTTATGGACTGCATAATAATTGTTTTCGTAAGGGGGCACTATCACCGTTCTTATCTGGTTATCAATGGTTCTTACCCGGATATGGATCTCATCGTTTTTAAAATATGTGAACCAGTGTTTGAGGTTGGCTCCTGTTACCGAATATCCATTTACCGATGCGATGATCTCTCCAATCATCAACCCATGTTTTTCGGCCGGTGAGCCTGGCGCAATGTTGGTGATCTTTAAATTTTCTTCACTTACTTTACAACCCAGATTTTTTTCATAGGGTTGTGGATTATGTTCCGGCTCAAAATCAAGTCCAACGGAATTAAAGGCACTGCGTAACTCTTCTTCAATATTTTCAACCCCGTTAATGTATTTATCGAAAAACCATTTGAAATCCCTCCCCAGATATTTTTCAATGAGACCTCTGTAAATTTCCTCTGTATAACCTTTTCCTTTTTTTGCAAAATCATGATACAGATCATACATCACATTGTCGAGCGAATACTTAAAATTCGATTCTTTAATAATATAAATATCCGTAATCAATGCTGCTAATGCTCCTTCAGTATAAATGGATGTTTTTCGGTGTGGGATACCAGGCTCATATCCATCGACCCAGGTATCAAACGAAGCTTCCGCTACCGGCATATAGAGCCTTCCATAATTATGAAAGTGTTTATCGAGCAGATCTTCAAGTGCAATAAAAAAATGTTCCTGTGTAAATACTTTGCTTCGGTAACACATGTAATCACCATAATAAGTTGTGACTCCTTCGGCAACATAACCTAGTTTTGAATAATTTTCCCTTGTAAGGTCATAAGGCATCATTTCAACCGGACGAATTTTTTTAATATTCCAGCTATGATAAAACTCATGAGAAGAAAGACTCAGAAATTCATCATAACCGGTGTTGAATAGCGCAAAAGTTGGACCGATCATACAAACCGTTGAGTTTTCATGTTCAACTCCATGGTGGGTTTTATGCGGAGTGATCTGATATAAAAAATGATATTCCTTTTCCGGAAACTCACCGTATGACTCAATTTGTTCTTCAATAAATCTTGAGAAATCGTTCGTTAGTCTCACTTTATCGGGTTTGCATTCACCCATAAACCAAAGGTGTACCTGAAGACCGCTTACGATAAATTCAATATGTTTGAGTTGATTGCTGGCAATCAATGGTCGGTCTGCCAGCTGATCAAAATTAGGTGCGGAAAGTGTATGTGGATCTTTGGCGGATTTTTCAAGTCCGGTTGCAATTATATAATCCTTGGGCACTTCAAGTTTCATTTCACATTTTTGGTCTTCCCAACCTTCTGCATAGCAGCAACAGTTTACGGGATTCATATAAACCTGATTATCGTCTAAATAAGTAGACCCTGCATTCAATAAATTAGCATAGACTTCGTATTTGACAACGATGGTGGAAATATTTTTGGTATTTATTTTCCAACGATCTCTTTGGGTTTTTTCTGAAGGGAGCAGGTTCCCCTTTTCATCATACGCTTTCCAGTTCCGAATATTTTTCGCAAAAGTACCGAGTTCGTATCTACCTGGACGCCACGCCGGAATACGTACAAAGGTTTCTGCATTTTTAACGCCGGTTATGGTTAGTTCAAAATATAGGAATTGAGAGGAATAATGTTGGTAAGAAACTTTGTAGTGCATATTCTCAAAAAATTTAAGGAGGGTAAATATATAAAAATTAGCATTTGTCCAGCTCGACCGGTCCTCTGGGGCACTTCCTTCTGTTGTGGCTGCTTGCAGCCCGGATGGCTGTGATAACCCCATTTTTAGGATGCTTAGTAACACCTCGCAAAAAAGAGCGGGCAGAGCAAGCTCCTTTTTTGCCTGGTGTTGCTTGGCAGTCTGGACGTGGGGTAAAGCGGACAGCCTGACCTGCCTGCCAAGGTGCATGGCCTGCGTGTAGGCAGGTAGGAAAGCTGCCATAATTCAAATAAAATTGCCGGCTGAATCATCAAATATTTATTAATTTCGCCACAATAAACATCTAAAAATGAGCTACGATTTAATTGTTATAGGAAGCGGACCCGGCGGCTATGTGGCTGCCATCAGAGCATCACAACTGGGGTTAAAAACAGCTGTGATCGAAAAAGAATCTTTAGGCGGTATCTGTTTAAACTGGGGATGTATTCCAACCAAAGCATTGTTAAAAAGTGCACAGGTTTATGATTATGTAAAACATGCCGGAGACTACGGGCTAAAGATAAAAGAATGCGAAGTGGAGTTTGAAAAGATCATTGCCAGAAGCCGTGAAGTGGCAGGTGGCATGAGCAAAGGTGTGCAGTTTCTCATGAAAAAAAATAACATTGATGTGATCATGGGTTCCGGCAAAATTGTAGCGAAGGGAAAAGTGGAAGTAACCGCGGCAGATGGATCAAAAAAAAATGTGGACGGGAAAAATATTATTATAGCTACCGGTGGAAGATCGAGGGTGTTGCCAAATATTGCACAGGATGGAAAAAAGATCATTGGATACCGTGAGGCGATGTCGTTGCCCAAACAACCAAAATCGATGGTGGTGATTGGCTCCGGGGCCATTGGTACTGAGTTTTCTTATTTCTATAATTCAATTGGTACTAAAGTGACCATGGTAGAATATTTGCCAAACGTACTTCCTGTAGAAGATGAAGAGGTTTCGAAAACGATGGAAAAAATTCTAAAAAAACAAGGAATAGAAATTCTTACGGATGCTTCTGTTGAAAAAGTAGATACCAGCGGAAGCGGATGTAAAGTATTGATCAAAACAAAAAAAGGAGATCAGACGGTTGAGTGTGACATTGTACTTTCTGCTGCCGGTGTAGTTGCTAATATTGAGAATATCGGATTGGAGACCATGGGCATTAAAACGGATAAAGGGAAGGTACTTGTGAACGAATTTATGCAAACCAATGTCCCGGGAATTTATGCAATTGGTGATGTAATCCCTGGACCTGCATTGGCTCACCTTGCATCGCATGAAGGAATTGTTTGTGTTGAGAAGATCGCAGGAAAGAATCCGCATCCGATCGACTATACCAATATTCCTGGTTGTACGTATTGCTGGCCTGAAGTTGCTTCGGTTGGGTATACAGAGAAATCGGCTAAAGAGGCGGGTTATGAAATTAAAGTAGGGAAGTTCCCATTTTCTGCCTCAGGCAAGGCAAGTGCTGCTGGTGCAAAGGACGGTTTTGTAAAACTCATCTTCGATGCAAAATACGGAGAGCTATTAGGAGCACACATGGTTGGAGCCAATGTTACCGAGATGATTGCTGAAATTGTGGTATTGAGAAAATTGGAAACTACCGGACACGAGATCATTTCAGCCATCCATCCGCATCCAACCATGAGTGAAGCGGTAATGGAAGCTGCTGCGCAGGCATACGGAGAAGTGATTCATTTATAATTAATTTGAAAATATGCCAGTTTGATAATGATATTTATAAAGTATACAACATTGTCAAATTTTCAAATGATAACATTGTCAAATTGAAACCATGTGTGGAATAGCCGGTATAGTTGCACTTCATGAAACCGGAAGAAAATACTTCGACCAACTACCCGATTGTTTAAAATTACTTTCAAAACGCGGACCTGATAAGGAAGGGATATGGAAGGATGATCATGTTTCACTTGGCCACCGGCGCTTAACCATACTTGATTTGAGTGAACAGGCATCACAACCCATGCATATCCGGAATGGAAGATTCACGATTGTTTTTAATGGTGAGATCTTTAATTATCTCGAATTAAAACAGGAATTGTTGCAGAAAGGTGTGAGTTTTCATACAACATCTGATACGGAGGTGCTCATTCACCTATATGCTTTGGAAGGTGCCAACTGTTTTAACCGGCTCAATGGTTTTTTTGCGTTTTGTATCTACGATCACGAAGAAAAAAAAGGTGTACTGGTTCGTGACAGGTATGGAATTAAACCATTGGTATATTACCAGGATGATAAAGCTCTTTGTTTTGCATCGGAGCTTAAAGCCTTGATGAACATGGGAGTTCCGAAGGTGCTCAATACAGATGTACTACCGCATTATTTTTCATTGGGATATATTCCTGCTCCTGCATCTATTTATAAAAATATTTATAAGCTCGAACCAGGACATTATATAGAATTTGAAATCGGGAAGGAGATCA
>JANWKQ010000014.1 GCA_025451295.1 Flavobacteriales bacterium
TATTACACAGAAGTATTAAAGGGATTTACGATTTTTGATTTACGAATTACGATTAATACAGCCCCGGCTGTTAATCGTAATTCAAAAATCGTAAATCCAAAATCGGACACGGAGCAGTGAACCTGCTCCGTTTTTTTTGTTCCAATGTTCAGAAATATTCAAGTTGCCTGTTTTATTTCCCGCAGAATTCAATCAGCGGCGGCTTCGCCTTGCTGACTTGTTTCCCGCAGAATTCGCAGAACCCGCTGAAAATACATTTGTTCCCTGCTATCCCTCTCAAACGAAAAAATTCGCAGAAAGTGGAATCGCTTTGCGATTCCTTCTGCGAATTAAAGCAGCGAATTAGGAGAAGCTGTTGAATGGTTCAGTGAGTTCTGCGAATTCTGCGGGAAACAAATAGGGGCGCCGAAGGCGACCGAGGGAACTGAGTCGCAGCATTAGTTACATTACGTTGGGAAGCTCCCCAAAAAAATCATTTCAACTCTTTAAAAAATTCCCAAAGCACAATTCCAGCCGCCACCGAAATATTTAAGGAATGCTTGGTTCCTTCCTGTGGAATTTCTAGAATATGATCACAGACATTCAAAGCTTCAAGCTGAACTCCATTTACCTCATTACCTAATACAATTGCGTAGTTGATATTTTTCTTTGTTTTAAATTCATGTAAAGATATGCTTGTATCCGTTTGTTCGATCCCAACCAGGCAATAATTATTGGCTTTCAGACTTTCCAAACATTCTACAACAGAGTTGACTATTTCAAACGGAATGGTATCCTCTGCGCCCAAAGCTGTTTTATAAATTTCAGGATGAGGAGGTGTACAGCTATGTCCGCAGAGATAAATTTTTTCCACGCGGAAAGCATCGGCCGTCCGGAATACGGAGCCTACATTATGCCCGCTGCGGATATTGTCCAACACCACCACGACAGGAATTTTGGCAGACTGAGCAAAGGCCTCAGCGGTTTTACGTCCTAATTCCCAGGTTTTTAGCTTACGCATGCATGGTTAAGATTTGGTGCAAAAATAGTGGTAACTAGGTTATGAAGACCGATTTTTTTTTAAGAATTTCGTAGGCTTATTTTTAAAATCAACACTTGGCAAAGAAGACGGTCAATAGCGATGGTGTGGTAGAAACCCCTTTGATGAAGCAGTATTATGCCATTAAAGCCAAATACCCGGATGCAATCCTCCTGTTCAGGGTAGGCGATTTCTACGAAACATTCGGTGAAGATGCAATTAATGCCTCTAAAATACTCGGGATCGTACTTACCAAAAGAGCCAATGGATCAGCCACCTATATTGAACTGGCCGGGTTTCCCTATCATTCACTTGACACCTATTTACCCAAACTTGTAAGGGCCGGATACCGGGTAGCAATTTGCGAACAGCTGGAAGATCCGAAGATGACCAAGACAATTGTAAAACGAGGCGTTACCGAACTGGTAACTCCCGGGGTTACCCTGAATGACAATGTGCTGGAAAATAAAACCAATAATTTTTTATGTAGCATCTGCATGTCATCTTCCACATGCGGAGTGGCTTTTCTTGATATATCGACCGGCGAATTTTTGGCGGGAGAGGGCAGTGCGGAATACGTAAAAAATTTATTGCAGTCATTAGCACCCAGTGAGATCATTTTTCAGAAAAGCAGGTACAATCAATTCGATGAGATCTTTGGTACCGGTTTTCATTTATTTGGTTTGGAAGAATGGATTTTCGATGAAGAATTTACCCGCGATCTGTTGCTCAAACATTTTGGCACAGGTAACCTGAAAGGTTTTGGAATTGAGGAAATGAAAGCGGCCACCTGTGCAGCAGGTGCCATTATGCATTACCTGGGTGAAACCAACCATCAGAAACTTCAACACCTGAATGTAATTTCCGCTTTACAACAATCCAATCATGTCTGGCTCGATAATTTCACTATCCGGAATCTTGAATTATTACATTCACCCCACGAAAAAGGAATTACTTTATTTGACATACTCGATCGCTCCATCACCCCTATGGGATCCAGATTAATGCGAAGGTGGATCGCCATGCCGTTAAAAGAAACCGATGCCATCACACAAAGACTTGAGGTAGTCGATTATTTTCAAAAATACTATGAAGTCGGAGAGATCATTCAGCAACAGTTAAAAGAAATCGGTGATCTGGAAAGACTTACCGCAAAAGTGGCAACGGCCCGTATTATTCCCCGGGAGATAGTACAGGTAAAAAGAGGGCTGACAGCCACCCGTCATGTAAAAAAAATATTATTGGATTCAGAAAATCCTGCATTGAAAAGCATCGGCGAACAACTTCATAATTGCGATGAGGTGATTGCAGGGATTGAAGAAAAAATCCGCGAAGATGCACCCGTTTCCGTGAACAAAGGCATGGTATTTAAGGAAGGTGTGAACGAGGAACTGGATGATCTCAGAAACATTGCCTATTCCGGGAAAGACTATCTGGTAAATATGCAGATACGCGAAAGCGAAAAAACAGGGATCACTTCTTTAAAAGTTGGATTCAATAATGTATTCGGATATTATATTGAAGTTACGAATGCACATAAAAATAAAGTTCCCGAAGAATGGATCCGAAAACAAACACTCACAAATGCGGAAAGGTATATTACCGAAGAACTAAAAGAATATGAGACAAAGATCTTAGGTGCGGAAGAAAAAATTCTGGCATTGGAGGTTCAATTGTATGAAGAATTTGTTCAATGGCTCATTCAGTATATATCCGTTTTTCAGATCAATTCAAAACTGTTGGCCAAACTGGATTGTCTCCAGGGCTTTGCGGTGGTCGCCAAAGAAAATCATTATAAAAGACCGGAAGTAAACAATGGAAAAAGTATTACCATTCTCGAAGGTCGTCATCCGGTAATCGAAAAAGCGTTACCTGTAGGAGAAAATTATGTCCCCAATGATGTGTACCTCGATGAAGATGCTCAACAGATACTGGTGATCACGGGCCCAAACATGAGTGGTAAATCAGCCTTATTGAGGCAAACCGCCATTATTGTACTCATGGCCCAGATGGGGAGCTTTGTGCCCGCCAAAGAGGCCCGTATTGGAGCCGTGGATAAAATATTTACCCGTGTAGGGGCCAGTGATAACCTGAGCCAGGGGGAATCTACCTTTATGGTGGAAATGAATGAAACGGCCAGTATTCTCAATAATTTATCTGAAAGAAGCCTCATCCTGCTGGATGAGATTGGCCGTGGAACCAGCACTTATGACGGGATATCCATCGCCTGGAGTATCGCCGAATATTTGCATGAACATCCCAAATTCAGGGCCAAAACCCTGTTTGCCACTCATTACCATGAACTCAATGAAATGGCCCTGACCATGGGTCGGATCAAAAATTTTCATGTCTCAGTGAAGGAACATGGAAATAAGGTTATATTTTTGCGCAAATTAGTGCCAGGCGGGAGTGAACATAGTTTTGGAATTCATGTGGCTAAAATGGCCGGAATGCCAAAAGAAGTTTTGAGAAAGGCAAATGAAGTGCTTGAACAATTAGAGAAGACCCATCAACAAGCTGGAAATAAAAGCCAGTCAAAAACGGTCACCGATAATTTCCAGCTCAGCTTTTTTCAGTTAGAAGATCCGGTAATTAAAAATATTAAAGAGGAAATTGAGAACCTCGATATCAATACACTTACTCCAGTAGAGGCATTGATGAAACTCAACGAGATAAAAAAAATATTAGGAGTAAAAAAATAATGAACACCCGCAAAAACCAACCTTACATCGCATTAACTAAATGATTGCATTAGAAGGATTTTTTGGAGTGCCTTACGGCCAGGCTTTATTGATTATCCTCAATCTGATCATTATTGAGTCTTTACTTTCTGTTGATAATGCAGCGGTATTGGCAAGCATGGCGATGAAGTTACCGAAAGAACAGCGTGGGAAAGCCTTGCGTTACGGGATCATTGGTGCGTATGTTTTTAGAGGGATATGCCTGGTATTAGCCGTATGGCTTGTTCATTTCTGGTGGCTTAAACTCGTAGGAGGTGCCTATTTATTATTTCTTTCTATTAAACATTTCCTTCATACCGAAAAAGAAAATCTCGACGAGATAAAAGAAGATGCAGAAGCGGTACCCAAATCAAAATTCTATCAGTTAACAGTTGGAAAGATCGGCCCTTTCTGGGGAACAGTGATAGCCATTGAAGTGATGGACCTCGCCTTTTCGCTCGATAATGTTTTAGCCGCTGTTGCCTATACAGAAGGATTACCCGAACCCGCCGACAGGTATTTATTATGGGTCGGTGTTTTTATTGGAATTCTTGCCATGCGTTTTGTTGCACAAGGTTTCGTAAAGCTGATGGAAAAATTTCCGTTCCTTGAAACAGCAGCTTACCTGGTTATTTGTCTCCTGGGAGTCAAACTAACTTTTGATGGGATCATCAATCTGATCCATAAATATATCAGTCCCGAATCTCCCCTGGTCATCTACATGGAAAACGAACATCATAAACATAATATAGACATGATCGTCTCATTTACCACCATTGGAATTTTTGTGGTTCCCATCTTATTTTCACTCCTTTTCCGAAGGAAAAAACCGGAAAGCATGAAGCCTGATTAGTATTGCAAAACAGGCATTTTAATATATTTAACTACCTTTAAGTCAATAGATTAAATTTCACCTCTGTTTAGTGTAGGTTTAGGGCAGCTTTCTACCTTCGGAATTCGCTGGAAAATCCGTATTATTGTAATACCCTTAACGCTTTTTATTAACTATTAACAAGATTATCTCTCACATGAAAAGAGTTTTATCCTCCCTGGCCTTATGCTTAAGCATAACCGCCTATTCCCAGATCAATGCCAACTGGTGTACATCTGATTCAAAATTTTATCAGTCATTGGCAACCAATCCATTTATGCAGGTTGAATTTGATAATTTCAATCAATATGTATTAGATCATCAGGATGAGTTTGTTTCCGAAAGGGCCGTGAAAATAATTCCGGTGGTGGTTCATATTATTCACAATTATGGTCCCGAAAACGTTTCAGATGCTACGGTGGCTGATGCGATTCGTTACCTGAATGAAGATTTCATGGGAACAAGTCCTGATTTGTCGGGCGTTATACCTGCTTTTACAAGCATCGTGAATAATCCACAGTTTGAATTCAGACTTGCGACCAAGGATCCAAATGGAAATTGCACAAACGGAATTACCAGAACTTATAACATGGGAACTTATGATGCGGATGATGATTCAAAAGTGATCGTTTGGCCAAGGAATAAATATTATAATATCTGGATCGTCAATAATATTTACAGCGATACACCCGGATTAGTAACCGCAGGTTATTCTTATTTTCCAAGTGGGTGGACTTCAGCAAGTGTTGATGGAACCATCCTCGGATATAATTATTTTGGAACAACCGGATCAAATTTTGCCAAAAGAGTATTGTCACACGAAACAGGTCACTGGTTTAATCTGGCCCATACTTTCGGAAATGTTTCAGTAGATCAGGGCGATTGTAGCGGAACAGATAATGTAAGCGATACGCCTAAAACACCCGGTTCTCTTAGCACATGCAATCTGAATAGAAATGAGTGCAGCGGGGCTCAGGCCAATGTTCAGAATATTATGGATTATTCAAGCTGTACCAATATGTTCTCAACTGGTCAGGCAAACAGAATGATCACAGCGGCCAACAGTGGTACCGCCGGAAGAAATAATTTATGGACCGGATCAAACTTAACAGCAACAGGAACCACTACCATTATTATTCCTAACTGTGCGCCGGTATCTGATTTTCACGCTAACAGATACAGCTGCTGTACTGGAACCTCTGTAACTTTTTATGACAATAGCTGGAATGCAAATGTTACTTCACGTGTTTGGACATTCACCGATGGTGTTACCACGATCAATGATACTTCTGCTAATCCGGTGATCACTTTTACTACCGCAGGTGAATATGATGTTTCACTTACTGTAAGTGCATCAGGCGGAAACGACACAGAAACCAGAACCGAATATATTCAGGTATACGATGCCGTAGCAGATGTAACTTCTGCCCCTTATAGCGAAAATTTTGAAAGCAATCCGATCTCTTCAGGGATGTGGTCAGTTTTATATTCTCCTGATCCGGCTGATGGATGGCAGACAACCAATTCCGCTTTTGTTTCTTCCAACACAAGTATTATGGTTCACAACTATGGTTTGGGGATGGGTCAGCTGCATTCAATTATAAGCCCTTCTTATGATTTTACAACTACTGGTGGGCCGGTAATAATGACCTTTAAATATGCTTTTGCCAGAAGAGCTACTGCGAATGAAGATGTATTGAAAGTATATGGTTCAACCAATTGCGGACAAACCTGGCAGCTTCGTGCTACTTATGATGCCAGCTCTTTGGTAACCACCAGTAACAAAACCACTGATTGGTATCCAAATTCTTCTCAGTGGTTAAGCAAAACCGTTACATCTGTTGGCTCCTATTTGGGTAAACCAAATGTGAGATTCAAATTTGAATTTAAGACTGACGGGGGTAATAATTTATTTATTGAGGATATCAATATCACCGGTCCGGTTGGTTTGGAAGAAGCAACCAATAGCGACCTTGTGATGAATGTATACCCGAATCCGGTTCAGAGTGAGATCAATGTTGATTTTATGGTAGATCAGGATTATGATGCAACTTTCAGATTGGTGGATCTTACCGGAAAACAACTATCGGTATTAGGCTTTAAAGAATTGGTACAAGGCGAAAATCATCTTGTATTCCAAGTACCTTCAGGCACATCCCGTGGGTTGTATTTCCTTCAGGTAGAAGCCGGAAATAAGGTCTTTACACATAAAATTATCATCGAGTAGTTGATTGATAAGATCTAATGTCAAAAACACCTCGAAAAACAAAGAATTTCAAGGCGGACGAAACTGAAAAAGCGGAGCTTACTAATAAAGTAAGTGAGCATTTTGAAGTTGAAGTCCAACGCAGAAATTCGAAGTTTTTGGAGGTGCACTTCCAAAAAATAGAACACATTGGCATTGCCGTCCGCGATATGGGGACGGCTAATTCTTTATACGAGAAGCTGCTTGGGGTAGCTTCCTATAAACAGGAGACGGTAGAAAGCGAAGGGGTGATCACCTCTTTCTTTATGGCTGGAAATAATAAAGTGGAGTTATTGCAGGGGATCAAGGAGGGCAATGCAATCTCAGCCTTTATCGAAAAAAAAGGGGAAGGGGTCCATCACATAGCGTTTGAGGTAGCGGATATAAAATCAGAAATGAACCGGCTTAAGCAGGAAGGCTTTGTGCTGATCAATGATGAACCCAAAAAGGGGGCTGACAATAAGCTGATCTGCTTTGTACATCCCAAATCTACCGGTGGGGTGCTCATCGAATTGTGTCAGGAGATCGGTTAGGCTTGCGGGAACCGGCTTTTTTCCTTAACTTTATTCTTTCAATGGTACAATTATTGAATATCACATCCCATATGAAGAACCTTATTTTTGCTTTTATCCTGCTGACCATTTCTTTCGCAGGAAAAGCTATTGCCCAAACTGATATTGAGAAAAAGGATACCCTCATCTGGTACGATGAGATCGCTACTGTATATGAGATCTCGAAATCCACCAATAAACCTATTTTCGGTTTTTTTACCGGAAGTGATTGGTGTGGATGGTGTCATAAACTTCAGCGTGATGTTTTTGCCAAAAAAGAATTTGTTGAATGGGCGAATAAGAATGTGATCCTTTTTGAGATCGATTTTCCAAGAAAAACACAATTAGCTCCGGAGATTGTGCAACAAAATGCGAATCTTCAACAAGCTTTTGGAGTAAGGGGTTATCCAACCTGCTGGATCTTCTTTGCTACCAAAGACGAAACCACCAATAACTACAACCTGAATCCTTTGGGTTCTTTGGGATATCCCCAGGGGGCTGAATTAGGGAAGGAAGAGGTGAAGTTTCTAACAGACGCCAATGCCATCCTGGCGCTTAAAAAGACAGAGTAAATCGCTTTTTTTCTCTCAGGTATACTATTTCAACCCCAACCACCGTTTATATAATATCTAGAATGCTCATTAGAGTTCCCGCAAGGAATTTTAATGAGCATTCTGGCTTTCACCAAAAACAATATTCACCATGAAAATCAAATCTTTGTTGCTGGCTTTATTTTGTGGAACCTTATCCTTAATGGCACAGGTTACCACCTATAACGATGGGATTATCCAACATGTTAACAACCCAACCCACCTGGCTCCACATTATGCATACGTTCGGGAAGCCGATCTTATGTGGGCCAAACGTATCTGGCGGGTGGTTGATTTTCGCGAAAAACTCAACCAATATTTTTTATTTCCGCTAACTGAAAATAATAACCGCATCAATTTGATCACGGTATTGCAGGAAGGGATAAGATCAGGAGATTTAACGCCCTTCGATCCATTTGGTGGTGATGATTTTAGGGTACCCATGACATCTGAAGATGCTTTAGCCATTGGAAGTGGTACGGATACCATACCCATCTATGATTGGAGACCACCTTACGAATATTTGAGGGACTCCGTTGTCGTAACTCCATTTGACGGATTCCAGGTAAGAAAATTAAAGATCAAAGAGGATTGGTTTTTCGATTCAAAAAGATCTGTTATGGAGGTTCGCATTGTAGGGATTTGTCCGGTGCTTGAAGTCATTGATGAGAATACAGGTGAGGTTCGTGGTCAGCAGGATATGTATTGGATCCACTATGAACAGGCCCGCGATTTTTTAGCAACCTATAGAATTTACAATCCTTACAATTATGCCCAGCGGATTACTTATGATGATGCATTCATTAAAAGAATGTTCTCGAGTCTGATCTATAAGGAAGATAATTCACAGGATCGCCGCATTGCAGATTACCAGCAAGGCATCGATGCATTGTATGAGGCAGAAGACATCAAGAATCAGCTCTTTATTTTTGAGCATGATGTTTGGGAACAATAGACCATGTACGATTTTTGATTTACGATTAATACATCGGGCTGTTAATCGTAAATCAAAAATCGTAATTCTTTGGGCGTTGCAAAAAAATAGTTGCAAGGAGTTCATGAGGGTTCCAATCTTGCAACTATGCAATGCCTGCCTACGGGTTTATACAGCTAATATAAGTGTTTGTCGAAAGATATTTTTTGTAAATTCAACCTACAAAAAGTATTCTATGACGATAACATCAGAACTTGCTAAACATCTCCGGGATGTTCATTTTGGAGGAAACTGGACCTGGTCAAACCTAAAGGATAACCTGGCAGATGTTACCTGGCAACAAGCTACTACTAAAGTACAAGATTTTAATACCATTGCTGTGCTCACTTTCCATGTGAATTATTTTGTGGACGTAGCTTTAAAGGTGTTGGAAGGAAAACCCCTGGATGCCAATGATAAATTCAGTTTTGATCACCCACCGATCCATTCAGAGGAAGATTGGCAAAAGATGGTGGATAAGGCATTGGCCGACGCCGAAAAATTTGCCGGATTGATCGAACAATTACCCGAGAGTAAACTCTGGGAAATATTTATCCATAAAAAATACGGGACCTATTATCGAAATATCCAGGGAATTATTGAGCATACACATTATCATCTTGGACAAATAGCGATCATCAAAAAAATAATTCTGCAAAAAGAAACCGCAGGCACCAACCAATAGGATCCATCTAGCAGGATTTCGAATCTGAAGGAAGGTTCGGGTATGATACTCGTGGATTGTAACAAATACATACTGTACTGCGTTTATTCATAAAGTTGATGATCAAACCCTAATTCATGGTTAAGACTATGCGAAAAAATATTATTACCGCCTCCTTATTTTGTATGGTGGTGCTTGCTGCCAGCACTTCAAATCATTTGTGGACCCAGACTAGTTTAAAGGGACTCGAAGCATTACTGATTGTAGGGCCGCAGCAGGATGGAACAAAACAGGCTATGGAAAAAATGGATAAGATTGCCTTGTTGTTTGAGGAGCACGGAATTAAGGTTCATACCTTTTATGATGAGGGTGCAAAATGGAATGAGATCAAAAAAATATCACCCAACTGTAGTTTTATGGTCTATGCGGGTCATGGAACAACCTCGGGTTTTGGCGGGAACTATGGTGGGATTTGTATTGATTCCACGATTTCAACTGAAAGGTTGCTCAATGAATTCCGTCTTAAAGAGAATGCATTGGTTATGTTTAAATCAGTTTGCGGTGGTGCTGGTTCGTCGGCTAGTGACGATGATGATATTGGAATTGAGGAAGCGAAGAACAGAGTATCTAATTATGCATTTCCATTTTTTAAAATAGGGGCATCAGCTTACTATGCAAATAATTTTGATCAGGGATCATATAATTTTCTCAAAGATTTTCTATCCGGCGTATCGATACAGGAGGCATATAAAACTTCCACTGATTTATGGACTACAATTGAGTTCCAGGAACCCTTTTCCGAGGATAAAACAAAACAGTTCAGTATAGCCAGCACTGCTGCCGGAGGATATAGTATCCGAACGACCTATTGGGACGATCGGAAGCAGATTGACACCATTCCTACCACTAAAGGATATAAGATAGCCTTTGTAGGCAACCCTGAATTTGATATAAATCAACTTAGCGGTAACTAGCTCAACTATAATTTAATTGTGCTACTAATATACTTCCTCCACTTGACCAGCAATTCCTCAAACCCTTTCGGCAGAGGAGCTTCAAAATAAATTTTTTCTTTCGTGGTGGGGTGGATCAATCCTAAACTTTTTGCATGCAACGCCTGTCCGGGGGTCAATTGAAAACAATTTTCCACGAAGGTTCTGTACTTGGCAGTATCTACTCCCTTTACCACTTTATTTCCACCATAACGATCATCATTGAACAATGGATGGCCGATATGTTTCATGTGTACACGGATCTGATGTGTCCGACCCGTTTCCAGTTTGCATTCAACCAACGTAACATATTGTAAACGTTCAATCACATGATAATTTGTGGCTGCATGTTTTCCAAGATCTCCTTGTGGGTATACAGCCATCGCTTTGCGGTCTCGTTTGTCGCGGCCAATATTTCCTTCTATTCTGCCATCCCCCTGTAAATCCCCCCATGCCAATGCCATGTATTTACGATCGATCGTCCGATCAAAAAATTGTTTGGCAATATGTGTCATTGCATATTCTGTTTTGGCAATCACCATCACACCGGAGGTTTCTTTGTCTATTCGATGTACCAATCCCGGACGGATCTCATCTTCTTCACTGGCTTTTTCATGTTTGGAAACCGGGAGTTGCTGAAAATGATATAACAATCCGTTCACCAATGTTCCGGAATAATTTCCATGACCCGGATGTACCACGAGGCCTGGTTGTTTATTGATGATAACAAGAACTTCATCTTCATACAAAATTTCCAGCGGAATATTTTCCGGCACCATTAAATTTTCATGCGGCGGATGTGCAAATACCAGGGAGATCACATCACCGGGCTTTACGCGATAATTACTTTTTACCGGATGATCATTCACGAGAATATTTCCGGTTTCTGCACCTTTTTGAATTCGGTTACGCGAAGTTTTCTCCAGTTTATGCATCAGATATTTATCGATGCGTAAAAGATCCTGTCCTTTATCTACAACAAACCGATGGTGTTCATAGAGATCATCCCCATGTTCTGCATCTGCTTCCAGATGATCTTCCGGTTCATCATCCAGGGAGGAAGGTTTCATTATCTGGCGATAATAAATTTCTTGGTGACAGGTTGCGGCGTTTCATCGGAGATGAATTGCATGAAATATAATCCCGGAGCAAAACTACTGAGATCAACCTGGTTGGAATTAGTATTGGTGGAATTATAAACCAATTTACCAGCGATATCTACGATCCGGATACCTGAAACTTCGACATTATCAGTCGTGGAAAAATAGATCACCTCGCTGGATGGATTTGGATAAAGGGTAATCGACTCATCGGTCCAGTATTCCTCGATACCGATCTGGCTTTTGAAAAGTGGTTTACCTACAATTGGTCTTATCATTACGGTACCTGGAACAGATAAAGTATCCCATGTACCACTGGTACGATAATACGTTTTACTCTTGTTATCCAGATTTTTATCAAAACCCACATTGAGTTTGAAAGTAGAACTCTGATACCAACCGACAAAAAAGTCACTCGCGGGTAATGCAATAATGGTATCCGTAAAAAGATAGGTGGTAAATCCGTTGTTGATCTCATTCACATGGCCATTCGGATCAGCATCCAGCACACCCACCTGTCGACTGGTTTGATAAAGCAATGTTGGGCTTGGCATGCTGCCGGTATATACCTGTAAGGTGATAAAGCGGCTGGTTACATCTTCTTTTACCGGTGAAAAATAAAATTGCAAAGCTCTTAAGGTATCCGCATAATTATTTTTGAACTTAACCGTCATATAACCGGGTGTTCCCAACCACATGGATTGTTCCGCCGTTCCATCATCATAGGAATAATAATTGATGAAATCCTGTTTTAGAATGATGGAATCATTTTCATTGTTTACATCGGTAGTGGCACAATTAAAATAATGGGTGATCGTAAATTTTGCAGTATCTGTAAATGGATAGGCTGGTGGTCCGAGGGAGGGAAATCCATAATTAAAGTCAGGCTCCGACCAACCGGGGAATGTACTGTATCCATTGGGCACATAAGGGGTGATGATATCCGATACATCCGGTGGTGGTAAATAATTGGTTGGCCATTGATTTAATAAGGTTCCGGTACCCGCATCTTTGAAATCAAATCCGTATGTAATGGTTTTATTGGCATTGAATAGATTAGATAGATCGTTATTCCATTTTGGTTTCAGATCTACGTTTTTATCAAACTGATTATATGGCATAGCTGTATATTTCTGCAAAATGGTAGGAGGTAAATGCACAAAAGCTACATCCTGTATCAAAGTATCGTTTGGATTTCTTCCTGCATCTAATCTTACATAATCTATATTCCAATGATCGAGATTACCTGATAGATTTCCCCAATTCTTAAAACGGAATTGAAATCCATTCTTTAAAAATAACGTATCATCTACCGGAAGTACTGTTTGTAAAAATGCACGGCAGGTATCCGGATCAATTAAAGTATCTCCGATATTACTCCATTGATGGTACCATTTGTTGGTGGTGGGTGAATAAAATTCAACGGTTAAACTATCCTGGTCATCCGGTCGGTAACCATATCCTTTGGGCTGACTAAAAAAACTGAAATAAATGTTACTCGCTGGGGTATAACCAAAAAGATCAATCGGTTTTGAGGTGAGATAATCCGCAATGCCATACGTGGCAGTTCCTCCGGGTGCATAAGCCTTTCCGAATTCATCTGTTCCATCAAAAGTGACGACCCCGTAGGTGGGAGGATCAATTCCCATGCTTACATTGCGGTAAGCAAAATTATCGATCCATAAACTATTATTTGTCTGCGGAAGATAAACGTTGATCGTATCAATCGTATCTCCATAAAGTATTCCATCTACCGAATAAAGCGAATATAAAACATGAAGCGTTAATGTATCCCAATAATATCTGGGGGTTGTAATTGGCCAAACGGTTAATGTGTCAACCGGAACAAATGGATTTTCACAATTTCCATATAAAATAAGTTGGCGTGGAATAGGAACAATGCTGGTTGAGTCAATAGCATCTACTGTATCTCCATTTAAAAGAAACATATGCCGGGTTGGATATAAACTATATCTGAAAGGCACCGAATCTGTTGGGAATCTTGGTATCAATTTATACGCAGTAGCAATAGAATCCACTGCGACTGGCCAATCCCAGCTATGATAAGTAGTAAAATGATTTTGGGAAAAATCGTCGATGAAGGGCAGGTTTAAAGTATCGTAGAGATAATAGCTTGCACTGCATTCCGGATATAGGCTTTTTTCATTCCGGTCAATGGAAGATTGATGATGCTGATAATATTTTTCGGTATTATATTCCAGCGGACTGGTACCATAATCATGCGACTGACCCCAGGTTAGGGCTAGGATAAAAAATGCTGAAAGAAAAGTAAAAAATCTTTTCATGAACTGTGGGCTGTAACGGCTATATAACGATAAAACCTGCATCGTAGTATTATTTTTTATTGCCAGGCAAACCATATAATTATTTTTTATTGCCGAACCAGAGGTCTACATCATCTCCCTGACTTGCTTTTTGTTCGGGATTGGGGTTGGGGGATTGCCTGCTAACAATGGCGCTGGAGCTGTCTGCATAATTTCTGGCAGGTTCAAAATAAACCTCTGAACCGATGTTGAGGCCGTAATTACTGAGGGTCTTAATCGCCTGAAGTCTGGTCATACCTAATACATTGGGTACATCTACGGGCACTGCCTCCCCATCTCCACTGCCGACCCATACATCGATGCTCGATCCCTTCTGAACCTTGGTTCCCGGTTTAATAACAGCACCTCTGTAGAGCTGACGCATAACAGGTGGAAGTCCGGGTTTTAGGATAGTTTTTCCCAGTTTAAGGCCCTTGGCTTCTAATAAACTGATGGCCTGGCGCAGGGAAAGGTCTTTCAGGTTCGGCATTTCCACCATGGGTGGGGTGGAGGTACGGATCATAAGATAAAAACGGCGTCCTTTTTTTACTTTATCCCCGGCCTTTGGGTTCTGCATGATCACATCCCCAAAATCGATCTGTTTGTCTTTCAAGTCTTCGGGTAGGTCATATAAACTGTCTACAATCTCTACCCTGAAGCCATTCTTCTTCAACAACTGGATGGCCTCCTGGGAGGTCATTCCAACCACATTGGGCACCTCTACTGAAGTACCATGACGGGTATAGATCCCAAACCCCTTAAACACCAGAAAGCCCAGTAATAGAACAGTTCCGAGTGAAATAAGGAAATTGAGCCAGAATTTTTTCTGTTTTAGAAACATGCAGAGGTCTTATATGGGGTGCAAAGTTAGCATTTTTACCGAAA
>JANWKQ010000015.1 GCA_025451295.1 Flavobacteriales bacterium
ACGACATTCAGAGGCATCTATTCTCCCCCACCAATGTGAGTCTCTTTAGTGTTGTGATTAGTAAATTGGTTTAGTGAAATTTGGGGGCTATTTTCGTTTTCTGCAAGGCGAAATTTGCAGGATGGGTTGGTTACCCATACAAAAATTACAACGCAGCAGAAAACGAAAAGAGACATTAAATTAGTGAACGAATTTACTAACCACAACACTACGCTTTGGCTGCTCCTTTTTTCTCAAAACTTCTCCATAAAAGAACTACCACAATTGCGTAGCTCCAGTAGGCGATGATCTCCATCCAATCCGGGTTCCCATTATAGCCGAATATACTGGTGAGGGTCTTCCCAACGTTCCCTTTTTCATGTAAGGCCGGAAAGCTGCCATCGGGTAAGGCTGCAGGATTCAGGTTAAAAGCTTCTCCCAGTTCTGGTATCCAGTGAGCTTCCTGCAACTCATGAACGCCCCGGGCGAATAATCCGGCTGCAATTACAAGTAATACGATGCTGGTGATCTTGAAAAACGATGAAAAATTTAAACGTACAGTTCCCTTAAAAATGGCATAGCATAATCCGAAGGAAATGATCAGACCTATTACTCCTCCCATCAGCAAACGACTACCGGTCTCGCCCTCCTCAGGGATCATAAAGAACAGAACCGTCTCCACACCTTCTCTAAAAACAGAGAGAAACACCAGGAAGAAAATTCCCCAGCCATTGTTTTTTAGCGCATGTGTATTTACCTGATCTTTGATGGCTGATGTATTTGTCTTGAATTTTACGAGCCATAAGATCATAAAGGCAAGCATTAAAGAAGTTAAGGTCATTGCCACTCCTTCAAAAATTTCTTCTGTCGCTCCTTCAAATTCAACATCGAGCGCCCTGAAAACAAATCCCAGGATAATAGAAGCAAGTGTGGCTACCAAAGCACCTGCATACACAAACTTATTTAAAAATGTAGCTCCGGACTTTTTTAGAAATCCAATTACCAGGAATAATATCAAAAAGGCTTCAAATCCTTCTCTGAATAAAACAATAATTCCTTTTAGCATCTGTAGAATTTAAGTTATTGTGAGGAATATTTCTGGTTGGTAAAAATCGGTGTGGTTGGTTGAATGATCTTGATATAGGGATGTTTTGTAGCTACATGGCAACCACTGCAATTAATAGTCATGTTTGTATATTCCAGGCTAAATAGCTTTTTATCTTTCGCTACGATCGCTTTTTCAAGATTTTCGAGGGGGGTAAGTCCCCATTCTTTAACGGCTGTTGAAAGTGATACATCATTTTCTTTCGCATCGGTTTTTTCAATCTCTTCCATTACTTCTTCTATTTCCTCAAAATAAAATGCAGCCAGATCCCAGTTTCCACCATCCCCGGCAAACCAAAGCTTATTGGCATAGATCTGCATTCTCCCCATCAATGGTGCCACTTCAAATTCCTCTTCTTCCTCTTCTGTTGTTTTGGTGCTATCTGTTTTAACCGGGGTTTTTACATAGCGATCCACCTGGCTTTGTAACTGAATATTCTGGAATAATAAATAGGCAGCAATCAAGGATAAGATGATGACAAATACAGTAAGTACTTTATTATTCATACATGAAAATAGGTGCCAAAAGTATGAAATACTCTCAAATCTAAATTCGGATGCCCCTATTTTCACTGTTTTAGGGTAAGAATCATCCTAAAATCGCCGGATTTTATACCTTTGCAAAAATAAGACAAGCTTTATGGGACGTGTGTTCGAAAAAAGGAAGCATAAGATCTTTGCAAGGAATTCGAAGCTTTCAAAGATGTACACCAAATACGGTAAGGAGATCGCCATGGCGGTAAAAGCCGGTGGTGCGAATCCCGAATCAAATTCCAAACTCAAGCAGATCATTCAGAATGCGAAAGGGGCACAAATGCCGAAGGACCGTATTGAAGCTGCTGTGAAAAGAGCCAGTGAAAAAGACTCCAGCAACTATGAGGAAGTGGTATACGAAGGTTACGGACCTTATGGGGTTGCCTTTGTGGTTGAAACGGCTACGGATAATCCCACACGTACCGTGGCAAATGTAAGAATGCATTTTACCCGCAATGCAGGTTCCCTTGGCACCTCCGGGAGTCTTTCGTTTATATTTACCCGCATGGGACTTTTTCAGATCAAACATGATGGCCAGAACCTGGATGAACTTGAACTCGATCTGATTGATTTTGGCGCAGAAGAAATTAATGAGGCGGATGGTATCATTTATATTTATACCAACTACCAGGATTTTGGAAAAATGCAACAAGGTCTTGAGCAAAAAGGAATAGAAGTGATCAATGCCGAACTCCAGAGAATCCCAAATACTACGGTGGAGTTAACTCCCGAGCAGGAAGCTGAAATTGATGAACTGGTAGAGAAGTTCGAAGAGGATGATGATGTTACCAATGTATTCACCAACGTAAAATAATACCTGCAAAGCGCTTTTATTCTAAAATATGCAAAAAAAGGGATGTGATCTCCTTAAATTGACGAAGCTCTGTTACTTTTGTACACCCAACCGATTCAATGGCCTTTAGAAAGTATACCACCAACCGAATTAAGAACTGCATAAAAGCCGGTATACTTGGGCTCATCCTTACTTCCATTTCATTATTAGAAGATATAAGCCAGGCACATTGGGAATATCCATTCGTAGGTTTTATATCCGGATTCTTTACAGGCGTATTTGAGCTTTTTATTTATCGCGAACGCCTTCGGAATCTTAATTTCATCGTGGGGCTTTTGATCAAATCTTCCAGCTATACATTAACCGTATACCTGTCAATCGTCATTGTATTAGGCGCTATCTCGGCCCTCACCGGCAACAGGGATATAGAAACGGAGTTGGAGCGATTCATCGACAAAGATTTTTTTCTATTGTTATGGCAGGCGTTTAAAGGTTCCCTCATTATTGTATTTCTCTTTCAACTGGATGTTTTGTTGGGTGATGGTGCATTCAGACGTTATATGTCGGGCAAGTTTCATAAACCCCGTAAACAGAATATGGTGTTTATGTTTCTCGATATGAAAGGCTCTACCAAGATGGCCGAAAAATTGGGGGATGAAAAGTATTATTCACTCGTGGATGATTTTTTTCATGATATATCCCGACCTATTATTGAATCAGAAGCAGAGATTTATAAATACGTAGGTGATGAAGTGATCATCATGTGGCCCCTCCATAAGGGATTGAAGGAACCCAATTGTCTCGACTTGTTTTTTTATATCCGTCGAAAAATAAAAAGAAGAAGAGAATATTATCTCGACAAATATGGAATGATCCCTGAGTTTAAGGCAGGATTACATTCCGGACCTGTGGTATCTGCCATTATTGGGGATATAAGAAAAGAGATCGTATATAGTGGTGATGTGTTGAATACAGCCTCCCGTTTACAGGAAAGTTGTAACGACATGCAAACGGATATCCTTATTTCGGATACATTAAAAACATCCCTGGCGTGGACGGGAAAATACAATGCCGTAAGTAAAGGAAAAGTATTATTAAAAGGAAAGATCCAGGAAATCGAGATCTTTTCTGTAACAGAAAATTAGCAGCATGAAAAAAACAATCGCAGTTATATCCGTTTTATTTTTAGCCATCGTGCTGATCATCTCCTGTGGAAGAAAACCAGCACAGGAAAAAAAAGTGGATCAGGAAAAACAGGTGAACCCAAATGGCAGTAGCGAATTGGCCATCGTGATGCGCACCATGATGGAACATGGAAAAGAGCTGAAAAAATCAATCGAAGAAAATCAGCCACTGGTTCCTTATCCGGTGGAAATTAAGACCCTGATGACGGCGCAACCTACCGAAGGCATGATTGAAGACAAGGATGTTTACAATGGGTTTGCCACATTTCATCTGGCTACATTGGATTCGATCTACCTGAAAAATGTGGAGCCCAAAGTTCAATTCAATCACATGGTAAAAAGTTGTGTCGATTGTCATGAAAACTATTGCCATGGGCCTATTCCCACCATTAAGAAGTTGTACATTTCTTCCAAATAGTTATTTAAACCGGGCTTAATCGGCCATTTTGCTAACAAATTACCAAACCCCTTGGTAATTATGGCCAATTTTTCCTAAGTTTACTATACTAAATAAAAACTCATGATCCACTTGAAAAAAACGCTACCCCTCCTCCTCATTTTATTTTCATCTATCCAGCTTTATTCTCAAAAGATTGTTGAAGGCAGTTATGCTCAACAGTTGATCAATGGATCAAGTCTGATCAGATATGTGGATAGCCGACAGGCACCTGATTTTATTCTTCTTAATAAAAGCACCAACCTCCAGTTTAACCAGGCCATACCCTGGATGAAAGAGGTACTTGGCATGAAGGGTAACGAATCATTGGAGCTTAGCAGAATGGAAACCGATAAACTGGGTATGATCCACTATATGTATCAACACCAGATCGATGGGGTTCCTGTGGAATTTTCTGAATATAGATTACATACATTGGACAATAAAGTACTTTCTCTGAACGGAGAATTTTACAAAGGATTGAATATTGGGACCACCCCGTCCATTCATCCGGAGACAGCCATTAATGTGGCCACCAGTTTTATCGGAGCAGAAACCTATCGTTGGGAAAGTGCCAATGAAGAAAGTTTTCTTCAATTCAGGACCCATAATTTAAACGCAACCTATGCTCCACAACCGGAACTGGTAATTGCTGCAAAAAACGGCGATTATAAAAATCCTGATTTTCGTTTATGCTGGAAAATGGATATTTATGCTTCAAAACCTTTGTCACGTCATTGGGTATACGTTGATGCCCAAACAGGAGAGGTAGTATGGACTGTTGATCGCATTTGTCATACCGACACACCCGGAACCGCTACGACAGCTTATAGTGGTCCTCAGAATATCATAGCAGACTCTTTTGGCGGATCATTCAGATTGAGAGAAGCCAGCAGAGGTGATGGAATTGAAACATACGACATGAATACCGATACCAATTATGGAAATGCGGTTGACTTTGTGGATTCCGACAATAACTGGGCTGCTCCATCTCCGGCGATCGATCAATATGCATTTGATGCACATTGGGGAGCAGAAATGACCTATGACTACTACCAGAATATACATGGACGAAATTCAATTGATGATGCGGGTTTTGCACTCATTAGTTTTGTGCATTATGACATAAATTATGGAAATGCATTCTGGGATGGTCAGGAAATGACCTATGGTGATGGTGGTGGCGGAACATTCAACGAACCGTTAACTACGATTGATATTACCGGACACGAAATAACACATGGATTGACAGAGTTTACTGCCGGTCTTGTTTACCAGGATGAATCAGGTGGTTTAAATGAATCTTTCTCTGATATTTTCGGTGTAACCATTGATAATTTTGGACGTGGAACAACCGGAACTCCACTTTGGAGAATGGGAGAAGAATGTACCACC
>JANWKQ010000016.1 GCA_025451295.1 Flavobacteriales bacterium
AACTTTTGATTATTTTTAATATCCTACATTGAACTAAGCCATCAATTGAATCCATGTTTATGAAACCAATCGTGAAGAAAAAAAAGGTGTTCCATTGTCCGGTAAATAGAATGGCGGGAATCATCTGCTTATTTTCCATTCTGCATTTTAGCTGCGGGGAGATTCCTACCGAAATTCCGGGTCAATCCTTTGAACATTTTACAGGTGATTTTGAGTCTGGAAATTTCAACAACTTCTATTTTCTGGTGCCTGACACTTCATTTAATACAAAAATAGTTACGAGTCCGGTTCGTAAGGGAACTTATGCACTCAAAAATACCCTTCGTCCGGAAGATTTTATATTTAATGGGATCCGGGCAGAATTATCGGTTTACAAAGTGGCTAAATATAAAACAGAAGTGTTTTATGGCTTCAGCGTTTTTATTGATACTGCTTATGGTGATGACAGATATAATTTACTCTGTCAATGGCAGGACCTACCCTATTATATTCAGGGCGAAGTTTGGGAGCCTATTCCCGTACTCCATGGTTCTCCACCACCACTGGCCTTTGTATATGTAGATGGTAATTTTGAATTGGTACGCGGAAAAGGGCCTATTACCCAGGAAACCGAATTGCTGGCTTCGGTGCCATCTATTTCCAAAGGGGTCTGGCATGATTTGGTATTCCATATTTTCTGGTCCGATGAAACAGATGGTTATGTGGAAGGCTGGATGGATGGAACTCCGTTTACCGCCTTTAACGGGGTCGACAACCGGATCTATCAACCCAACTTATATGTACGAAGTGGTAACTATTTTAAGTTTGGTCAATATCGTGGAAAAGAAACACCCACCCAAACAAATACAGTATATTTTGATGAAGTAAAAATTGGAAGTTCATATCTGGAAGTGGCCCCATGAAAAAAATAATATACATATTGTTTCTGTTGGCAGTTCTAAACGGACTAGGAGCACAAAATCCAATTAATTCCGATAAAAGGAATTTTTTACAGAACCATTCATTGAGTTTGGATCTGGGTAGTATCCGGCTAAAATATCCGTATCCAATAACCGAAATTGGTTATTCATCCCCATTACTTAAAAAAGTAAATCTAAAATTTTCGGGAAGAATAAGATCCTATGGCACCTGGGTTTTTTACAGCCCGAGCGGCTATGATATTACGCCTACTATTGAATATTATTTTACCAAAACTTTAAAACCTGTATATTTTTCGGTAGGGATTGGATTGGACACCAGAATAAGATTAAGCAATGATACCAGAAGTGAGGCCAAAACCAGTGCAGAGCCGATTATTATGGGTGGTGTTCATGGCAGGCATAAAAATTTCACATATTCGATACCCGTATGGAATAGATTCTATTCGAATGGAATTTCGTTTTCCTTCCTGCCAGAACTGGCTTATCAGGTAAGCCCAAGATTATCACTCTATTTTCGGTATGAACTAAATTTACTTGTCTTATACAAACCTTCTTCTTTTGAGGTTCAGCAGGATTGTTTTATTGGCACCCATATATTTTTCTAGTTGATATAAAAGACGTGATAAATTTTCAAATTTTTTTATGAAAATCATCCTATCCATTTTCTTAAACATCTTCCTTACAACATCCATCATTTTCTCCCAGGAAGTTTCCGATTCAGATCCAACCTATTTCAAAGTTGATTATGCGGATATTTCTTCCACTATTCAATGGCAAGGAAAGACATATCAAAATCTTGGTTTCAGGAACGATTCTATTCCTTCACCATATGGACTTCCTCTCAAAATTAAGTCTGTCGGGTATAATAACATTGCAGTTAAAGGCTTTACTCCGTTCTTACTGGATACAGGATATTTTGAGCACGGCTATTGCTATTTTCATCCAAATCCAGACTGGTTCGTATGGCTTCAACAGGTTGATCTTACAAACAGTATATCAGAAAAAAAGGTTGGTCAGTTAAAGATGGATATTAAGATCAGCAAAAATTCGGTGCGGCAACTTTTTCAACTGCTCTTGGAATTTGGTGTTTTAGAAACTTATTTTCATCTCTATGCAGAATTGATTATTAAATCGATTCATGAGGCCGAAACAATGGTGCAAATTGAATATAATTGCGTATTTCATTACTGTACCAATGACTGCTATGATCCTTCATACACATTCATACTCCGATTCGATAAACAAACAAAGGAGATTCTGGTGATCAAATAGTTCTGAAGACTTCAATGAGTATTCGCAACATTTCATTTAGTAAACGACTTTTCTCAACTATCATGCATCACCTGGCTGGGTTATGAGCATTTATGCGTTCACAAATTAACCAACTGAAAGTGATTATCTTATCCAGTATTTGATGATTGGTTTTCAATCAGCCTTTTTAGTAGTCAATACTCTTATTTTATCAATGTATATTTGTGATCGTCACCGGTTAATTAAAATAAGTATAAAATGATTATCCGATGCATACAAGTACATTGAATTAGCTTACATTTATTTGAAGAACCCCCAAATAACTATCATATGAAAAAGCTCGTCTTTATCATTGCGATGTTTTTGATCAGCACATCTTATCTGCTGTCACAAACCAACGTTGAATTCACCAAAGAAAATTTCAAACAGGATAAAACCCTCAAAAAGGTTTATACCAGTTTTGTAAAAAAAGGTGATAAGTTTTACTATTTCTATGAACGCGGATATCTCGTGGCGCTTGAATATTATCTCATGGCCTATTATCAGCATCCAAACAGCGCCTTGTTAAATTATAAGATCGGGGATTGTTATCTGCATACACTTTATAAATACAAAGCCCTACCCTACATTCTCAAAGCAAGAGAATTAAATCCGAACGTAACTTATAACATTGAGTATACAACAGGGCTTGCTTATCACCAAAGGGGAGATTTTGATGAAGCCATTAGATATTATGAAAAATTCAAATCAGGTTATCAAGGCAAGGATCCTGATTCACTCACAATGGTGTCCAGAAAGATCCAGGAATGTAATTATGGCAACGAGATGGGTAAGGAAAACCTTTATCAGATCATTAATCTGGGTGCCAAAGTAAATACTGAATATGCCGAATATGTTCCATTGATCAAGGCAGATCAAAGTTATATGCTCTTTACATCCCGCAGACCACAGCGGACAATGGATTCAACCAACATTGAAAAGGTGATCAAGGGGGAAAGGTTGTCGGGTTTTGATATGGAATACCATGAAGATATTTTCAAAACAGATAATGTGGGTGATTCATCGTGGTCACTCCCCTGCCGGTTTGATTATTCTACGAGAAAACAAGCCATGCATGATGCTTGTGTAAGTTTATCGTTTGACGGATTGACCATTTATAATTATCGCAGTAACAACAATGGTGATCTCTATACCTGTCAGGTAGAAGATGGTAAATGGGGAAAGACGATTCCACTCAAAGGGATCAATACCAAATACCGTGAAGATCATATTGCCATGGCATATGATAACAGAACCGTTTATTTTGTAAGTGATCGTCCGGGGGGATTGGGTGGAAAAGATATTTGGAAATCAACCCGCAAAGGAAATGGTGAATGGATGGAACCTGAGAACCTCGGTCCTTCCGTTAACACCGAATACGATGAAGAAGGTGTATTTATCCATCCTGATGGAAAAACCATTTATTTCAGCAGTCGCGGACATAATACCATGGGTGGCTATGATATTTTCGAATCGAGTTTTGAAGATGGCAAATGGACTGCTCCACTTAACATGGGATATCCTGTAAATTCTCCGGATGATGATGTATTCTTTGTATTAACAGCTGATGGAAAAACGGCATATTTATCATCTGTAAAAGAAGACGGATATGGAATGCAGGATATTTACGCGATCACTGCTTTTGAAAAGAAGAGAAATAAAAAGACAGACATTGTGATCCTAAAAGGATACATAGCTGACAAAGAATCTAAAAAGAAAATAAATGCCAAGGTTGAAATTGTAGATAACAATACGGGTATTAAAATGTACTCTGGTATGGTATCAGCGGAGGATGGATTCGTAGTATCTTTACCCACCGGATTTAAAGGAAAAAACTATACCATTTCTGTAGAGGCGAATGGCTATTCTTTATATTCTGAAAATTTTGACCTGGTTAAAAATGATGGGGTAAAAGAATTTAAAGAATATGAGAAGGTAGTTGAAATAGGCATGGAAAAAGGAGATCTGGATCATCTGCTGGTATTAAATAACGTATTCTTTGATCATAACAAGGCAGAGATCAAGAACGAAACGAAGATCGTTTTAAACAGCGTAATAGAGATGTTGAACACCGATCCAAACCTTAAAATAGAGATCATAGGTCATACAGATAACGTAGGTTCAGAAGACTATAACCAGAAATTGTCTGAAAAAAGAGCATTGGCGGTAAGGGACTTTCTCATCGCTGCCGGATTGGATCCAACCCGTATTGTAAAAGCAACAGGTTATGGAAAAAACAAACCAGCTGAATCGAACGATACGGAGGAAGGACGATTCCATAATCGCCGTGTTGAATTTAAGCTGATCAACTAAATTTCGCTGATTTTAAGTAATATTTAAAAGCGGGACATTTTGTCCCGCTTTTTTTGTTTCATCCAACAATGGGGACCCTTCGGATTTACAGGGAATCTCTTCCGACAAAGTCCCGTTTTTGTTTTTTAGGGGTTAACCATGAGGCGCTACATTTGATAGTATTATAATTTCGCCATCAAAAGTCAGTCTCATGAAAAAACTACTACTCATCTGCTTTTATTTCAGCCTTATTTCTCTCTCCTATTCGCAGCCGGGTTCCTTGGACCTTAGCTTTAATACAAGCGGAATGTTTACTACATCCCTTAGTAGCGGTAATGATGCAGTTACGGGTACATTGGTGCAGCCTGATGGAAAGATACTTCTGACAGGATATGCTGGAACAATGTCGAACTACACTTTTAATGCAGTAAGATTAAATCAGGATGGATCTGTTGATGTAACCTTTAATGGTACTGGTGAAGCAAGCTATGATTTTGGTCCTGGATTTGGTCAAGCATATACATCCATACTTCAGAATGATGGAAAGATCATTCTTGCAGGATATGCAGATCTCGGAGGCGACGAACAATTTGGGCTTATAAGACTCCTTCCTGATGGAACCTTGGATAGCGCCTTTGGTTCGAATGGTTTGCAAACAACCAGTTTTGCAGAAAGAGCGTTTGGAAGATCTTTAGCGATTCAAACCGATGGAAAAATTATCCTTTCGGGTTACCTGGATTCCAGTGGGTATAACGTTTTTGCGATGGCCAGATATAATTTGGATGGAAGTGCAGATAATAGTTTTGATGGAGACGGACAACTCACAACTGCTTTTAGTAATGGATCGGCATATTCATTTAAAACGGTTATCCAGTCAGATGGTAAGATCATCGCATCGGGATACTTTGAAGATTCTACCTATATTTCCGATTTTGCTTTGGTTAGATATCACATAGATGGAAGTCTTGACAATGGTTTTGATGGGGATGGTAGGGTAACAACTGATTTTGGGGTGGGCAGTTATGATAACTGTTGGTCTGCGGCGATTCAACCCGATGGTGGA
>JANWKQ010000017.1 GCA_025451295.1 Flavobacteriales bacterium
GAGAATCGATTCCCGTCTCGGAGTTTTTCATATTCCTTTTCGATCGAAAATATCCCACTAAAATGATAGGCTTTAAAATACTGACTTGAAAGGCCAAGTCCCCAACCGAGTATAGGCCAGATCGGCCAGAAATGATCACGATCACCAACAGCCCATATTACTACGAGCAATGCATTTACCAGTACATAACTTACCAGGCTGCTTTTAAAACTGGTTCTTTTTTTGGCGATTTGCCAAAGGATCTCGTCTTTTGAATTTACATTGTTTGATTCCATCATTGATTGATTGATTTGATTATTTATTGTGAATCATCTTTTATTTTTACAAGAAGTGCCTTTCTTTTTTTATCTAATTGTATCCCCCACCAGGTGGATATAGGAGTTATAATGAGGGTGGGCAATAACCAATGCCACCATTCTCCGCCGGTAAATATCACATTAACTCCAAATGCGGTGGTTGCAGCGGTAAAGCTTCCAGCCATTTTTCCGGCATGTGCTTTAACAATCTGTAATGGATGAAGGTTTTTTGCTAATAGCATTTTAATATCCAATAGAGCCAACAAGAGCTGGAATGATCCAAATGCGATCAATACAATACTTCCTGATGTAACCATTACCACTCCGTTACCGAGGCCAATGACAGCCAATGGGATGAGCAAATATTTGAATTTCTTATACCTTTTGGCCGTAAGAATGAACCCTCCAAATAACGAGTGGAGGGTAAAGATCCCGATAAACAAAAAGAACATACGATCATGCACAATGCTCAGATACATCGCCAGCGAAGTAGAAATGGTCATACATACAAAATAAAACATCCCAAGCTTCTTGTGACGGATATTTCCTTTTTTGGGCATGATCATCACAATGAGTCCTGACAGTAGACCCAGATAACCGATGATTACGTGAATTAAAACAAGTGGTGGCATATATTAGTTTTTATTTTGTTTTTGAAGTTGTTTGATCATAATAAGACGTTGTGGATAAATTACAAATTGAATAAAATTGAATTCCCATTGACTGATGACATAGCTTTCGTTATTGACATTCATTTTTACGTAAGGTAAAAACCGGGCATTGGTTCTTAATACCCACCAATCGCTTTTATTCGGACGAATATCCCATCCTATCGTAAAGCCCCAGCCTGGTAAATGTGCCTCCTGATTGGTAACTATGCTGCCATGATCTTTTTCGGTCAGGTGGAGATATTCGTATGAAACAAAAGCGCCTGCATAGGGTACAAATCCTTTATAATTAAATAAAAAACGGTTGATTTCAAGTGCAACAGAAATCCGATCCAGATTTTGTTCAAATCCATATCCGGTTTGATTGAAAAACATGGGTCTAACTGAAAGAGTGATGTCAAGAGCCGGTTTGTCGAAATAATAACCGATCCCAAAATCCGGACAAACTGCAACCGGCAATGGATCGGCCAGAAAGGGCCTTAGTTTTGAATTATATCCTGTCTTTCCCATCCCAAAGGCACCTGAAGGACCAATCCCAATATGAAAGACATTGTGCCATTTCTTTTTGATTAGTGCTGAGTCAAGGCTCGCATTAAATTCTTTGGTGGCTGGTAATGAGGATGACTTGGTAAAATCAAGTGCATATTTTACGCTGAAGCCAACCGATATCGGAGAAAATTGCAAAACTCCAAAACTATTCCGTGAGGTTGGATAGTTGAATGTGTTGGTAGCCATATACTGAAAATTGAATTCCAGGATCAATCCCCGATTACGATAGGCAATCCCGGTTTCCAGGTTGAGGGCATTCCGATTGATACGTGTACCCCTTTCACAACCCGGTGCTTTTTGAGAATAATAAAAGTTGGTCCAGTTCATTCCGATATAAGGACTAATAGTGCCATGTTTAACTTTGAAGGGATAATATCTTACACCAGTCTCAACACCCGCTGAATATCTATGCTCAACACCATCAGCATTTCCCCATTTTACATTTGGCAAAGAAAAGCCAATATAAAAATCCACCCGTTTCCAAAAGTGCAGACCACCAATATATAGCTTGGGCTGCCAGGTGGTCGGAAGATCAACCCTACGTAAATTCCCAAAGCTATCAATATACTCCGTACTTCCTCCCAACAAAAAATTCGAAGATGCTCCAATATAGGTTTGGGCAAAAGTATGCTGATTGGTGTCCTTTTGACCAAACAGGCAACCGATGGAAGCTAAAAAACAGGTGCAAATAATTTTTTTCATTTTATGACCTTTCCCTGGTTTGATTGATACTACAAAAGTACGGGGGGAAATCCGCTTTGTTAAATGAAAGGGCCGTGCAGCAAGCAATTGGGGTAAACGGGAACCCCTGGGGTAGATGGTAAACTAATTGGGGTGAATGGGGTGAAGTTCCGATATTTTTTTTCGGATCGTTTCATTCAGACTCCGGGATACAGGGACCGGGATCTCCAGTTCATCGAGGTGGAGTTTATAGCCCTGGGAATTACCGGAGACATGTTTTACTTTCTTCAGATTGACCAGGTATGATCTGTGACAACGAAAAAAATCGGATTCATTTTTTAATATTTCTTCCAGATTTTTAATGGTATTCCTCAAAAGTTCTTTTTTGGCATGTCCCCCATTCAGATAATAAACCTCTACATAATTATCAGCAGATATCAGAACCAATAGGTCAGAAGCATTTAAAGTGATTTTATCCTTTCCATTTTCAGCTACCAGATCAATTGTTGAAACCACGCTGGAATGAGAAGTCACAGTTTTATCCTGGTCAATGATATGACTGATCTTTTGAGCTGCAATAAGATTTTTTTGTTGCAACCTGGTATAATTTAGAATCACAGCAACCACAACAGGGAAAGTACCGATTAAAAAAGTGATGAGCTGGAAGCTTAGAAAGTTTTGGAGGTTAATGGTAAACATTTCCATCAAGCTGCTATAAACCAAATTAAGGGTGCCTATAACAACCACATTCCAAATTGTCCAAACTATTTCCTTCCATACTTTCCAATTCTCTTCTTTAAACCAGTTTGAAAAAAATTTTTCAAGTACAAAGGAGTTAAAGAGGATCATACCTGTTGTAATAAGGCCATACCCCAATAACCGAAGTGTCTTATAGGTAGGATGCCATAAGTTAATGCCAAAGGGTTGAAAGAATCGAAGAAATAAAAAAACAAAGAGACCGAATACTAAGGCAAAAATGAGTTTTCTTTTTGCGCTGGTGCTAATAGGATATGGTTTGGTAAATATTGACATAACGATGGCACAAAGGTAAAAATTAGTTGAAGGTCACTTTCAACTTTGTACAATTGAACATTTGAACCGTTAATATCCCAATATTTTCAACATGCTCTTATGGCTTTGCTCTTTGCTAAAGAGTTTGGTATAATATTCACCATTCTCATCCAGATCGATGAGTACATGTTTTGGTGCGGGAATAAGACAATGTTGGATCCCCCCATAGCCACCCAACGACTCCTGATAGGCTCCTGTATGGAAAAACCCCAGATATAAAGGTTCCTCATCTTCCCTTACGTATTTAGGTAAGAATACCTGTCCAATATGGGCTTCGGAGTTATAATAATCATGACTATCGCATGTTAAACCACCTAAGTTTACCCGCTGATAATCCTTTTCCCAGTTATTTACTGCAAGTAGAATAAATCGCTGGTTCATCCCCCAGGTATCGGGTAAAGTAGTAATGAAAGAGCTATCGATCATATACCAGATCTCGGTATCATTCTGTTGTTTGATGTCCAAAACACTATAAAGGGTTGCTCCGCTTTCAGCAACTGTGAACGAACCAAACTCAGTAAAAATGTTAGGTTCCTCTACTCCTTGTTCGGCACAATAGTTTTTAATGTTCAGGATGATCTCATTGATTATGTATTCATAGTCGAATTCGAAGGCAAGTGAATTCTTAATAGGCAGTCCACCACCGATATTAAGCGAATCCAAGGTTGGACAGATCTTTTTTAATTCGCAATAAACGCCTAAACATTTTTGTAACTCACTCCAGTAGTACACATTATCCCGAATGCCGGTATTAATGAAAAAATGGAGCATTTTAAGCTCAAACTTTTTATTGGTCTCAATTCTGTATTGATAAAAAGGGACAATGTCCTTATAACGTATGCCCAAACGGGAGGTATAGAACTCAAACTTAGGCTCTTCCTCCGAAGCGATCCGGATACCAAGCTTCATTTTACCCGTGGGACTTACATGTTTTTCGTAGTAATCCAGTTCATTCTTATTATCAAGTACAGGCACTATATTAGTATGTCCGTTCTTATGAAAATTCACAATATGTTTCTGATAAGGCTCCCTTTTAAACCCATTGCAGATGATATACTTCGATTTATCGATCGTTTTGTTCTTGATCAACTGCTCGATAATTTCCATATCATAAGTAGAAGAGGTTTCCAAGTGAATATCATTCTTCATGGCTTCCTCCAGGATAAAGGAAAAATGTGAGCTTTTTGTACAGTAGCAATAGGTATAACTACCTTTATAATCGGCTTTTGCCATTGCTACTTTAAATAGTATTTTTGCCTTCTGGATCTGTTGAGAGATTTTGGGCAGATAAGTGATCTTTAGCGGGGTTCCGTATTGTTTAATCACCTCATTTAAAGGGATTTCATGGAAGTATAGATCACCGTCTTCCACCCGGAAACCGTCTTGTGGAAAGTCAAAAGTTTGATGGATCAGATCCTCGTACGTTGTTTTCATGGTGTTTAAAGGATAAAAAAACAGGGATTAGAACGGCAAAAATAGTGCAAAAACCCCTACAAAACCAATAAATTCACAATCCAACTCACCTGGATTTGGAATTTAATAATGAACTAACTGAATTAGATTATATGAAGGTTATTAAGTTGATAGAAGTAAGAAGTGAGCTTGGAGCGGGTACGAGAGGCGCCAGCCTCGGAATTGATGCCCTAAAACTAGCTTCTTTAGACTATGGCTCTTATTACTTTGGGAAATTTAAGGTGAAGGAGGTCAGGGATAGCAGTCACCTTCTTTATAAGAACCCCATTCGGGCGTATGCAAAAAGGATCAGAGGGGTGATCAAGATATTTAATAAGTTGGCCAATGCCGTACAAAATGAGATAAAAGAAGGCCGGTTCCCTGTTGTATTAAGCGGTGACCACAGTAGTGCAGGAGGAACCATTGCCGGTGTAAAAATGGCCTATCCTGATAAAAAGATCGGCGTTATTTGGATTGATGCCCATGCGGACCTCCATTCACCTTATACAACCCCTTCCGGTAACATTCATGGAATGCCGTTAGCATCCGCTTTAGGCCTTGGCAGTAAATCAGGTAGCAAGAATCCGGTGACCGGTGATACCATTCCTTATTGGGAGATCTTAAAAAACCTGGGAGGTATCTGTCCAAAAATAACACCTGATAATCTGGTGTTCGTAGGGCTCAGGGATTTTGAAAAAGAAGAAAAGGAATATATTGAGAAGAACAATGTACATGTTGTAAAAGTAAACGAAGTAAGAAAAGGAAAACTAAAGGAACTCGCTAAAAAGATCACACAGCGATATTTGGGTAATTGTGATATTCTATATGTTTCCTTCGACATTGACGCACTGGATGCAAAACTGGTTCCGGGCACAGGTACGCCCGTTAAGCATGGTTTGCAGGTAAACGAAACTACTAAACTTTTAAAAGAACTTCTAAAAGACGAGCGACTGGCCTGTTTCGAAGTAACAGAGATCAACCCATTGTTGGATAAGGAAAATCAAACCGCCGAAAGAATATTCCCAATCTTCAGAGAAGCGATCAACACCATTGAAAAAAGAAAAAAGAAACAGAAAAAGGTGGTGAAGAAAATTGAGAAGGCGGTAAAAAAGGTGATCAAAGGCAAAAAAGTAACCAAGATCCCGAGAGTTAAACCTGGTTTGAAAAAGGTGTCCAAGGCAAAGCCTTCCAAGAAGAAGACAACGAAAGCAAAACCAAGGAAAAAGAAACTTTCTGCCAAACCAAAATCAAAATTGATCCGCAAGAAATCAGCTCGTAAGCCACTTAGAAAAAAGACGGTGGCGAAGACAAAAGGCAGAAAATCCAAAAAGCTGATCAAAAGAAAACCTGTGAAAAGAAAAATTAAAAGAACGATAAAAAAGAAATGACCATTCAGGAAGAAATAGCAGCAATTGTTCTCACGTATTTAAATAATAACGATAAAGGAGAAAAGTTTACCCTTAAGGATATCCTTATCAATACTACACCTGCTGATTTTACCGGGGATTATACGATCGTTCTATTCCCGTTTATCAAAAAACTGAGAATGAAACCAGATGAACTGGCCGAAGCCATTTCAACAGATCTCAAATCCAAATTACGGGCTTATCAAAATCATAACCTCGTAAAAGGATTTTTGAATATTGAACTGACGCCGGCATTTTGGTCCAATAGTTTGGGAGAAGTGTTGAACAACGATCATTTTGGATTTTCGAAAAAGGGATCAAAAAATAAAGGGATCATGGTTGAATATCCATCACCCAATACCAATAAACCTTTACACCTGGGACATTTAAGAAATATATTTCTGGGCTCTTCTTTGGCAAATATTATGGAGGCTAATGGATATACTGTATATAGAACCTGTTTATACAATGACAGGGGGACCAACATTTCGAAAAGCATGTGGGCCTATCAACATGCCTCCACCAAACATACACCGGAAAACTCTGGCATCAAAGGTGATCATATCGTTGGTGATTATTATGTGAGATTTTCGGATCTGTACAAAGCCGAGATCAAAGAACTGGTTGAAACCGGATTAACCGAAGAACAGGCGAAAAAACAATCGAAACTGGAAAAAGAGATTGCTGAACTTACCGTTCAATGGGAATTGAAACTACCTGAAGTGGTAGAACTATGGAAGACCATGAACAGTTGGTTTTATGCCGGTGTAAGAAAAACCTATGAACGACTTGATCTTCATTTCGATAAAGAATATTATGAAAGCGAAGTCTATAATCGTGGCCGTGAAACCGTAGAAGAAGGATTAAAGAAGGGAATTTTTTATCAGAAGGAAGATTCTTCGGTTTGGATCGATCTTACGGATGCCGGGCTGGATCAAAAGCTCGTGTTGAGAAGTAACGGGACTACGGTATATATTACCCAGGACATTGCGTTAGTGTATCAGAAACAAAAAGATTTTAATTTTCAGCGAAGCGTATATGTTGTGGGTAATGAACAGGAATATCATTTCAAGGTATTGTTTGAGATCCTGAAAAGACTTGGACTCAAAGGATCAGAACATTTACATCACTTAAGCTATGGAATGGTTGAATTGCCTACCGGTAAAATGAAGAGTCGTGAAGGTACGGTGGTAGATGCCGATGACATCCTCGATGAAGTAGTAAACATTGCGAAGGAAAAAGCGAATGAACAGGGAAAACTGGCAGAAGTGTCTGCCGATGAAAAAGAAAAGATCTATGAATCCATTGGTGTGGGTGCCTTACGTTATTTTTTATTGAAAGTGGATCCGGTCAAAAAAATGATCTATAATCCGGCTGAATCGATTGACTTTAATGGAAACACGGCCCCATTCATTCAGTATATTTATGCACGTACCCAATCCTTAAAAAGAAATGCGGCTGCTCAACAAATAGAGATTGTTCCATTTCAGGAAGCGATTAAAAATTAATCGCCGAATGCAGCAGAGATGAAGTTGATCCGAACTCTGGTACAGTTCCCTGATGTGATACAAGAAGCGGGAGAGAATTATAGTCCTGCTTTGGTGGCGAACTTTGCATATCAGGTGGCCAGTGAATTTTCTACCTTTTATCATGATTATAAGGTATTGAAAGAAGAAAATAGTTCTGCCAGAGGTTTTCGTTTTCATTTAAGCCAATTGGTGGGAGAAATTATTCATAAAAGTCTAAACCTGTTGTGCATTGATACCCCGGAACGAATGTAAA
>JANWKQ010000018.1 GCA_025451295.1 Flavobacteriales bacterium
AAAGTTGGTAAGGATTCCTGAAGGTTGAGGGTCATAGATACAAGATCCGTTTCCACAAGCCCAGGTAAGACCGGCAGGTAAACCGGTTACATCTACCAGATGAAATTGAACAAAATCAACCATACCAAAAGGCGAACCTGCATCCACCTGGTTGGGTGCCCAAAAGCTAATAGTATCGCTATAGGGAACTCCCACTGTACCGTCATTCAAAGTTCCACAAGGTCCATTGGATCCAATGCAGGTTACATCAGGACCATCATTACATTGTGCGATTGTTGGAAGGTTGGTGAGAAAAAATAAACCGAGGGTGAGGAGTAAGAGTCTTTTCATACACAGGATATAGTAGCACGAAAATACAACAAAAAAACCGTACCTGAAAATCTGACCCTTTTTTCTCTCTAATACCCGAAGGACTTGAGGTTTCGATCATCATCCCGCCAGTCTTTTTTGATCTTTACAAAAAGCTCGAGGAATACTTTTTTATCGAGAAATTTTTCGATGACCAGCCTTGAATCGGTCCCTAGTTTTTTGATGGCTTTTCCCCCGTGCCCGATGATGATCGGTTTTTGAGAATCCCGCATCACATAAATATCTGCCTGGATCTTAGTGATCTTTGCTTCCTCTTTAAAACTATTGATCACCACTTCCACGCTGTAAGGAATTTCTTTGTCATATTGGGAAAGGATCTTTTCACGGATCATTTCGGCCACAAAAAAACGCATGGGTTTATCGGAAATATCTTCCTTGTCATAATAAGGTGGATTTTCAGGAAGAAGGTCAACCAATCTTTTGAAGAGAAGTTCAATATTGAAATTGTGCAATGCGGACACCGGACAGATCTCCGCCTTTGGAAATTTTTCTTTTAAAATGGCTACGGTTGCTTCCAGTTTTTCCTGATCGATCAGATCAATTTTATTGATGGCAATAAGTACCGGTACCTCCACCTTTTGCAATTTTGAATGCACTTTTTGAAGGAGATCACTATCTGGCTCTGATGATTCTTTATCAGCAGCATCAATCACAAGTAAAAATATATCACCATCTTTTAAGGATTCTTCTACCACGTCCATCATTTTCTGATGAAGTTTATAAAGTGGTTTCACGATGCCCGGAGTATCAGAAAAGATGAGTTGTACCTCATCGGTATTGTAGATCCCAAGAATGCGATGCCGGGTGGTTTGGGCTTTGGAGGTGATGATCGAGAGCTTTTCTCCGATCATCGCGTTCATCAGACTGGATTTACCGGCATTGGGTTTGCCCAGAATATTTACATAACCGGCCTTATGCTGCATTCCCGTTTAATTTAATCATGGTACAAAAGTAAGAATTGATACCTTCGTTCCACCATTCGCGGTTGGATTTATGAGTAAAAGATTTCAAAAGGTCAAAAAGATTTTTTTGTACAGCTTCTTAAGCGTTGTGGCGGTAATGGCTATGGCGATGTATGCTTTGCCCCGGATCTATAAAGCAAGGATAGAACAGGAATTAAAGAAAAAGATCTCCGAAATGACCGGTGGGAACTATCAGGTGGTCTTTAAGGATTTTGATCTCAATCTTTTCACCAATACCATTTCAGCAACCGAATTCCAATTAGTGATGGATACCACCGTCTTTGACAAGACCGGAAATGCCATGGGGGTAAATTTATATGCCGGAAAGATTTCCTTTTCGGGAGTTAATTTCTGGAAGCTTCTTTTTGACAAGACCTTTCAGTTGAACAAAATAAAGATTGCAGATGGTTTTGTAAAATTCAATTGGAACCCCGACAGAAAAAAGCAAAAAAATTTCGTAGCGAAAAAAGGTGGTCTGGAACATATTATTCTTAAAAAAATCGTTTTGAAAAACATGGCCATTGATTTTTACAACGAAAAAAAACAAACTACCATTTATTCAGGGAACGCCAATCTTGATTTTGCCATGCTGAAGATTGATAAGCAGGGATTCCCAACGGTAAAATCGCTTCATGCCCAGTTCAGTCAGAGCAAATTCTTCTTCGGGGATCAGTTTTTTTCATTGGATACCACCTATTTTGATTATAGCCATGCTTCGTTAAATATCCGTTCAGTTGATCTTGATTTTTCGGATGAAACCCAGCATATGCTCAAAATATTTCCGGGAAGCAAAGTAAAATATACATTCAAGGCGAAAGAACTGTCGATGGTATTTAAGGATCTTTTGCAGGTGGAATCATTAGCCAGAAATGATGTAAAATCACTTTCTATTTCCCAGGTGAAGATCGAACAACCCTTGCTTACTTTTTATAAAGATACATTACAGCCAAAGGATACCACAAAGGTTTATAGAAAGATATTCCCATTGTATGTGGCCAAGATGAAGGTGAATGACGGAAAATTCGTTGTGGTGGACAAAATGACCAATAAGACCCGATTGATCAGCGACGGGATTGATCTGGACATTCGTCAACTTCAACCTGCGCCTGCGAATTATGTTATTCCGTTCAGGGCTTTGGTTTTTGAGATCCAGTCCGACAGCATTCTATATTTTCATAAAAATGAGATGCAGGTCACAAAATTGCTTCAGATAACCCTGGCCAATGAAGATAGCTTACTTAAATGTCAACGGCTCATTGTAAATGTAACCAAACCGGAAGACGAGTTTTTCCTGCTCAAGCAATATCAATGCGATCTGCCGTATGTGGATATTGTTGATTTTACATTGAACGGAATTGATGGCGATCTTTTACTGGAAAAAAAATATCTGAATGCAGAAGAGGCGAGGGCAACCAGTTTTTATTTACGGACCACGAGGAATAAAAATTATCCATATCGCCCTGGAAAGATAACTCCTATGCCTCAGGATCAGATCCTGGGCATTGAATCACCTTTTTATTTAAAGAAAGTGTCTGTTACAAACAGCAAGATCGAATATTTTGAGATCCCGGCGAATGGGAATCCGCGAGGCCATATATGGATCGATAAAATAAAAATAGAAGCAGAGAATATTACGAATGATACAGCCTGGCTTGCGATCAATGATACCATGCGGATTACGATGGAAGGATATATTTATAGTTCGGGACTCATCCAGGTATTTGCGAATATGCCATTACTGGATCCCCAAAAACGACATTATGTATATGGTAAAATAGGGCCGTTCGATCCAACGAACTTAAACAGGATCACGATGAATTGTGCTCAGATGAAAATTCAAAAAGGAACCATTCATTCGGGAGAATTTGAATTTGTAGCTGACAAAAAGGAGTCGAATGGAAAGCTCAACCTCATTTTCGAAAAATTAAAAATGAGGGTTCTCACCAAACAGGGTGACCGGTTGAAAGGTGACAATATCAAATCCCTGATAGCAAATCTTTTTATTACCAGGAACAATCCCGAAAAAGGGAAGGACCCCATCATTGGAGCCATTTATTGGAAAAGGGATGAAAGCAGATGGATCACCAACTATTGGTGGAAAAGTCTGTTTTCGGGAATTAACAATATTGTAATGTCGAGAAGTGCGGAGCTCAAGGCCCTGGAAAGGAATTTCGGGCAGTTAAAAAGACGCAGACCGGTATTCTAAAATGCTGGGAATGTTTGAATAACACCTTTGGTTCGGTAAATGCCCGTCCCTAAACCATTTCAGCCCCTTTTTTCCAAAACTTTCAGTCAGAATTTTACGTTCGAATTGATATGGAGGCGCTTCCATTTATATACTTGTTCTTCATTGGCCTGGTGGCGGACGTAATTGGTTCTTTCAGAAGGATTGGGAGAATTGGTTCATTCTTTATCCTGTTGGTTTTTACTCCTTTTTTTGGCATACCCCTTATCCTGATTTGTCCAAGACTGCCCAAAGCCATCTGCATGCAGGATTATCTGAGCTTTCATGCTGGGATAACCTATAGGTTCAAAAGGCGATTCAGAAGGGGGATCCCCTACTTTGTGATCGTGAATGATGTGGATGTTCGCATCAGTGCCTTCGAATTTACCGAATATTTTGCTGTAGTTGAGACAAGAAAACAATATCTTCGTAAAAAGAAATTGTATAAAAATGAAGAAATTAATACTTAGTCTCGTTTTTTTATTGACAGCTTCCACAGCCTTTTTACAATCGAAAACAGAAACACGTAAACTTCAGGAAATAAAAAAACTGGAGATCTATGGCAAAACTTTTGTTGCTGAACTTATCAAAGGGGAGGAAAATAAAATTGAGATCAGCTCATCGGATCTGGCTCTTGATAAAGTGGTGACCTCCGAAAGCAATGGTGAATTGAAGATCACAGTAAAGGGCTTCAACAGTGGCAATGTTACCTGCAAAATATATTGTACTACCATTCCGGCCTCTATCTCGATCAATAATGGAGCTTTGATCAAATCCACCGAAAAACTGCAGGTTGGACAAATCAGTCTCACCACCAACTCAGATGGTTATATCCACCTCATCCTTGAATCGGAGAATATAACAGCTGTATGTAATTCGGGTGGAGATATGACACTTGAAGGTTCTACCCAGACTCTATCTGCAAACGCTAATACAAATGCGACATTGCGTACAGAGATGATGACGGTTGACAATGCGACAGCAAAGGCTTATCTGGGAGCAGAGGTACACGTGTCGGTAAAAAATAATCTCACTACTGTAACAGGAACGAACGGCAAGGTGCATGTTTATAAACCCTATGCTACCAATATTGCCGAGACCAATGAAACAGGTGGTCAGACAATCCGGGAGTAATTTCGGGCAAATGAAAAAATATTTCATCTTCTGCCCGCTTATTTGTTGGTCGCTTATTTCAACATATTCCCAAAATCCTGAAACACGCTCTTTATCATCGTTTACCAAAATCCAGGTAAGTGAGCAAATTGTTCTTGTATTAGAACAAGCGGATGAAAACAAAATATATCTTGAATCTGCCCCTCAGGTTTGGAATGAGGATATTGTTACGGAGGTTACGAATGGTGTACTTAGTGTAAGAACCAAGGGGCAATGGCAGTTTGATAAGGCTGTTTTCTGTCATTTATATTGTGCCGAAGAATTAACTAAGTTATCGGCAACCGAAGGCGGGATTATTCGAACGGATTCGACCGCAGTCCTAAAATCAAAAAAATTAGAAATCAATGCAACCATTGATGGTTTTTTTAACCTGAATGTTGATGTGGATGAACTTAACATAAAGGCAGGTCAGGGATCCGATATCTATATCAAGGGCCATGCTAAAAAGGTAATGATTGATGCCTCCGCAGGAGCCAAGGTACATATGGAAGAATTGGACTGCCGGGAAGCCAAAATAACTGCCTTCATGGGTTCTAAGGTTTGGTTAACTGCAACTGATTCCTACATTGCACATGCCGGTACTGGAGCCAAGATCTATTATACACAAGTGCCAACCGGTGAATTTAAACGGAGTAAAGTAACTGGAGGGAATGTCGAACTTATAACCCAATAAAGGCCACAGGCCTTGTCCTATCTTTTCTGTACATTTGCCCCCTGCATGGCCGAAGAAAAGGAAAAAGAAATGTCGTTTTTATCCCACCTGGAAGAACTCCGGTGGCATTTGGTTCGGTCGGTCATCGCTATCGTGGTATTTGCCGGCGTTGCCTTTAGCTTCCCTCGTATTCTTTTTGATGTCATTATCATGGGTCCTTCCCAGGAATCATTTATATCCTATAAACTGTTATGTAAACTGGGAATGATGCTGGATATGCCCAGTCTTTGTTTAAAACAATCCCAGCTTGTGCAGTTCACCAATCCGCAAATGGCGGGGCAGCTTACCTATCATATCTGGGCTTCCCTGATCGCAGGATTTATTCTGGCTTTTCCCTATGTAGCATGGGAAGTATGGAGGTTTGTTAAACCAGCCCTATATCAGAAAGAAAAGAAAAATATTACGGGTCTGGTGGTGTTTGTCTCCTTCTTGTTCTTTCTGGGTGTTTCTTTTGCTTACTTTATCATTGTGCCTTTAACCGTTAATTTTCTGCTGACGTATGATGTAATGGGGTCCAGTGTGAAAAATGCCCCATTCCTGTCTTCCTATTTTTCAACGGTACTAAATCTGGTGCTGGGTACAGGGGTGATTTTTCAAATGCCTATTTTTATTTACTTCCTGGCTAAGATCGGGGTGGTAAGTCCTAAGTTCCTCAAGAGATATCGTAAACATTCCATTGTAGTGATCATGATCCTGGCGGCCATTATTACGCCGCCGGATGTGGTAAGTCAGATCCTGGTGGCTATTCCGTTGTTGATATTGTATGAGATCAGCATCGTTATTGCCAAACGGGTTTATAAAGAACCTTAAACTATTGTTTAAATCCATAACTTCTTCTTTTTTTGTAGAATATTAGCCTATATCCCCTTCAAATGAGCAACCCGGTTATAGAATTTAATGAATATCGTTCGAGAATGAATGCTAAAATTCTTGAAAGCGATAACCTCGTTTTAAAAAGAATGTTTAATCTGGATATGCTTACATACCAACAGGGTGCATTGGACGTTAACGTGAAGGAAATGTTGGGATTGGTAAGTTCGATGGTACTTAGGTGTGACGATTGTATCAAGTATCATTTGGGAAAATGTTTTGATGAAGGGATTACCAAACAGGAAATTTTTGAAGTATTTGCGATCGCCAACCTGGTTGGAGGCACCATCGTGATACCGCATACCAGAAGAGCCGCAGAATATTGGGAAGAATTGGAAAAGAACAACGAAACCAAATGAAAGGAAAAAAATATCTCATATTATTTTTACTCCTCATCACAGGGCATTTAATCAATGCCCAGACGACCAAGGTTTCCGGTACTATTCTGCAAAAGGCAGACAGCCTGCCCTCCATTGTACAGGTATTTTTTTTGGAGGATACAACGAAAGGGGATGTGGTGAATGTTGAAACTGGAAAGTTTTCCATATCAACTAACAAAAAAGTAAGCGCTATTGTTATTAGGGGATTAGGATATAAAAAGATCGTTTTCCCAATCGAATATGGAAAGAACAACAAAGATCTGAAGATATTTACAGACGATTCCACCAATACTTTTGTTGGAATAACGGTGACCTATCGGGGAAATCCTGCCGAACGTCTCATCGATAGTGTGGTTGCACATAGGAACCAAACAGATTTTAAAAGGGCCAATAGTTTTTTTGTGAAAACGTATGAAAAAACCACCCTCAGTATTTTTAATGTAAGTGAGAAATTCAAAAGATCATTTATCATGCGGCCTATTAAGGAGGTCTTTGATAATCCGGATACAGTTGATGGTGTGGTGATGTATCCGGCAATGATGTCCGAAGCCTTTACGGATATGTATAAAAAGAAAGGACAACTTGAAAGCAAATACCAATGGGGATCAAAAATATCCGGAATAGAAAATGATAACATGGGATTAGGAAGTCTCACCGCCACTTTATTCCAGGATTTCAATGTATATGATGATTACCAGAATGTATTGGGAAAGATCTTCATGGGTCCGGTGAATAAGATCGGGAAAACGTATTATGACTATCGAATTACCGATACGGCGACGATCAAAGGCCATCGGTGTTTTAAAATTGAGCTTCGCCCGAAATTATTTACAGAGCTCATATACAATGGAAACATTTGGGTATCCGATACCTCTTATGCGGTAATAGAAGCTAATCTTAAAATGGATCCAAATGCGAATATTAATTTATTCTCCAATCTGGAAATCCGACTGGGATATAAAAAACTGGAGAATGACGAAACGCATTTCGTATTGGATAAAGAGCGAATCAGGCTGGATATAAATCCCACTGACTTCATCGACCTCTCGATGAACCTGGCGCCAAAGAACCGAAGTTTTCTCATTTCAGCAGTGAAAACTACCTGGTATTCACATTATGTATTGAATCATCCTCCCCCCAAACAAATGCCTCCATTGGGAACTGTCGAAGAGGCGGATACGATCAAACATAATGAGGAATGGTGGGTATCGCATCGTCCGGTTCCGCTGGATTCAATTGGTCAGAAAATTTATACCACCGCTAATTTTATTAAAAACAAACCCATTGTTAGAACCCTGATCAAACTCGGAGATATTTTTGGTAGTGGATATGCTAGTTTTGATTATGTAGCTTTTGGGCCGTTGTATGAAGTGTATTCAAGAAACGATATTGAAGGTGACCGGATCAAGATGGGGATCAGAACAGGAGATTCACTCAGCAGAAGATTTGTGGCTGAGGGATTTGTGGCTTACGGTTTTGGAGACCATCGGTGGAAATGGCAAGCCTTTGCCAACTTTCATTTAACAAGAGATAAAAAACCATGGAGAATGATCACCGTCATGGGCAGAATGGGTATTGAACAGATCGGATTAAATCCCGGTCAATTCAGACCCGACAATGTGATCGGAACTTTTTTAAGAAGAAGAACATTAAGAACCCTCTCTTATATTAACCAGGCGCAAATTGTTTATGATCACGACTGGTTCCAGGGCTTCAATCAAAAACTAACGGTCGACTGGCAACAGGTTTTTCCTACCGATCGGTTACCATTTCCCGTGCTTGATCCAAACGGTTTGGTCTCCGGTTATCTCCCAAGCTATACGCGGTTTGAAATTCGATTGGAAACAACCCTTGCTTTAGGACAGCGTCAGATCACGGGTCGTACCAAACGCAGGACTTTAAGGGGTAAATGGCCTGAAATAAAATTCACCTATGCAATCGGCATCAAAGGTGTTTTAGGAAGCGATTATAATTATCACATGCTTCGGTTGAATATAAAAGATATTATTCGCCCATCAAAAGCACTTGGATATGGAGAATATACTTTTTGTATAAGTAAAACTTTTGGGCAGGTTCCTTATCCGATCCTGGAGATCCATCCCGGGAATGATACCTACTCATTCGATAAATATGCATTCAACTGCATGAATTATTTTGAATTTGTAAGTGACCAGTTTATTTCATTTTCTTACGAGCATCATTTTGAAGGCTTTTTCTTTAACAAGATCCCCGGATTCAGCAAACTTAAATGGAGAGAAATTATTGGCATTCGTGGAGTATGGGGAAGCTTGTCAGATCAGAACCGCAGATTTGTTCAACTTCCACCTGGAACGTATGAACTCAAAGATCAGCTTACTGGCAAGAACATTCCCTATATGGAATTCAATGTGGGGATCGAAAATATTTTTAATATCATTCGGATTGATTTTGTTTATCGTTTAACGCATCGCAAGGAAGCAGATCCGAATAACCCGGGTAAAATGTTGTATCCTGATTCTTTTAACTGGGGAATTTTCGGAGGATTTTCATTTGACTTTTAACAGAAACACCATGATCCTGAAAGCGGATAATTTGATGAAACAGTACAAGGGCCGAAAGGTGGTTGATCAGGTAAGTGTTACTGTGGGCCAGGGAGAGATCGTGGGTTTGTTAGGTCCGAATGGCGCAGGTAAAACCACTACTTTTTATATGATGGTGGGTATGATCAGACCTAATTCCGGAAGAATATTTCTCGAACAAAAGGATATTACGGAGCTTCCCATGTATAAGAGAGCAAGGGCGGGGATTGGATATCTTCCACAGGAAGCATCAGTTTTCAGAAAACTAAGTGTGGAAAATAACCTGAAGGCAGTGTTGGAAATGACGAAGTTGTCGAAGAAGGATCAGAAAAATCGCTGTGAAGAATTGCTGGAAGAATTCGGATTGACGAAAGTTCGTAAAAACAGAGGAGATCTTTTATCGGGAGGAGAAAGAAGAAGAACAGAAATAGCCAGGGCACTTGCTGTAGACCCGAAATTTATTTTGTTGGATGAACCCTTTGCAGGAGTTGATCCCATTGCCGTTGAGGATATTCAGGAAATTGTGTATTCATTGAAAAAAAGACAGATTGGAATTCTTATTACGGATCATAATGTGCATGAAACATTGTCGATCACCGATCGTGCTTATTTACTTTTCGAAGGGAAGATCCTTAAACAGGGAACAGCTGAGGAACTGGCTGCTGATGAACAGGTAAGAAAAGTATATCTGGGGCAAAACTTCGTTTTACATAAACCGAAGGATAAAGAGTAAAAATTATTAAGGATTCAAAAAAAAAGCACCCCATTCGGAGTGCTTTTCCTTTTTCATAGAAAATTATTTATTTTTTCAGGTAAGCAACAGCTGTTCCGGTCAATACACCATCCACATAGATCTCGGCTGTATATTCTCCGGTTTTTAAGGTAACTGCTGTTTTATAATCAGCGGTAACCAAGGCCTGTTTGTTGTTAAAGTAAAATGATTTCTGAACACTGTATACTTTATCTACACCACCCACCTGGAAAACATTCGCACTGCTTTCAGACAATACTTTTTTATCCGGACCGGTAATCACCACGTACGATATTCTTTCACCTTCCTCGGCTACAGAATTTTCCTGGATCTTAAAGCTAAATTCGAAACCCATTACTTTTTTGGATTTTTCTTCATAAGATTTCTTTCCTTTTTTATCCAGTTTATAGCCTGTTAACATCGTATCATAGAATCTTAGTTGTGCAGCCAGGTTCACCTTGTCCTGCAGACCTTTGTTGGTATTGGCCAAAGTCGTCTTTTCTGCATTCAGTGCACCAACGTCTGTTGCAAGTTTTTCCTTTTCCGTTTTGAGTGTATTCATTTCAGCAACCAGCTTATCATATTTAGATTGCCATGCAGTAATTTCTTCTTTCAGCGACTCGATCTCTTTTTTACTTCCACCGCCACCACCGCCTTGATAAACGATTCGGGTAGGTGTATTAGCGATCTGGGTTTGAAGATCCGTAATTACTTGATAGAGCGAATCGGCAACGCGGGCAGGAATAGCTCCTTGCATTGCAGTTAGCTGAGCTTTTAAAGTATCCAGTTCTTTTGACTTGGCAGAAACCGAATCTTTTAAAGCTGCATTCTCAACTTTAACGCCTTCATACTTTTTACCAGACTCTATGAACTGCCACACAAGGTAGCCGGAGGCGGCACTGAGCAAAACGATCATTACGATCAGAATGATCAGCACGGCTTTGTTCCCTCCTTTTTTTGCGGGTACTTGTTGCTGTGTTTGTTCCATGTTATTGGTTTATTTAATTCAAAAATAGTATTTTAACTCCAGATTGTGAAGATTTTGGCTGGAATTTCTTACATAAAAGCGTTCTCCAGACTCTTTTACCCCGTCAATTGTGCCTCTTGCGGACTGGCATTAGTAGATGGGGAAAAGCATATTTGCACAATTTGCCAGGTTTCTTTGCCTGTAACGGGCTACCACGGTCTCAAGGAAAACCCAATGGACAACCTTCTGAAGCTTAGAATGAGGGTAGATTTTATCTCCTCTTTCCTGTTTTATGATCAGGGGTTGAGTACCCAGAACATGTTGCACGCCATCAAATATAAAGGCAATAAAATGCTTGCAACCCATTTGGGAGAATTGTATGGAAATGATATTAAAAATTTATTTAATCATCCCCTGGACGCGGTGATCCCCGTTCCATTGCATGCACGTAAACTTCGACAGCGGGGCTATAACCAGAGCGAATATTGGGCCAATGGGCTTGCAAAAAGCTTGTCTGTTCCCATAGATCATTCTCTCATAAGGGTGAATTATACCACAACCCAGACCAAGAAAACGAGAACCGAAAGGATCAAAAATGTAGAAGGAGCATTTAAGATCCAACAACCGGATTTACTAAAAGGGAAAAGCATTTTATTGGTGGATGATGTGATCACAACGGGCGCCACCCTGGAATCTTGTGGAGCTTCTTTGTGGAATGCCGGGATCCGGTCGCTCAATATTGCTACCATTGCTTTTGCGGCTAAATAGCCGAAGACAGAAGATGATTGTCTTCTGTCTTCGACCTTTTTTAGGTATTTTTGTCACGCTTTTAACATAAACAAGAAATATTATGAGTCTTTTAGTAGTTGGTACCGTGGCATTGGATACAATAGAAACACCATTCGGTAAAGCAGAACGGATCATCGGTGGATCTGCTACCCATTTTAGTCTTGCAGCCTCTTTTTTTAAAAATAATATTCAATTGGTTTCTGTGATTGGTGAAGATTTTCCAACTGCCGGGATCAAAAATTTTACTGATCGCAATATTGATATCAAAGGATTGCAGGTAAAAAAAGGAGAAAAATCTTTTTTCTGGGCCGGTCGTTACCATAATGACATGAATACCCGTGACACACTTGATACGCAATTGAATGTATTAGCAGATTTTGATCCCATTGTTCCTGAAGAATACCGCAATACAGAATACTTAATGCTGGGTAACCTCATGCCCAAATTGCAAATGAAAGTATTGGATCAAATGAATAAAAGACCAAAGCTGGTGATGCTTGACACCATGAATTTTTGGATGGATATTGCATGGGACGATGTGATCGAAGTCTTGAAAAGGGTGGATGTGTTAACCGTAAATGATGAGGAAGCACGTCAGCTTTCAAAAGAATATTCATTGGTGAAAGCAGCCAGGAAAATATTAACGATGGGCCCTCAATACCTTATCATCAAAAAAGGAGAGAACGGAGCATTGTTGTTTCACAAAGATGAATTATTTTTTGCACCTGCATTACCTCTTGAAGAGGTTTTTGATCCTACAGGTGCCGGTGATAGTTTTGCCGGCGGGTTCATCGGTCATTTATCGTCAACGGATGATATTAGTTTTGCGAATATGAAGCGGGCTGTTATTTATGGCTCAGCCATTGCCTCTTTCTGTGTTGAAAAATTTGGGATCGACCGGGTGGTGAGTTTATCAAACGATGAATTTAAAAACCGTGTTTCACAATTTGTGAGTCTGGTTCAGTTCGATATTACGTTGAGTTAATTTTTACGGCCGAGATTCCGGATTTTTTTGTATCTTTATTCCTCTATGCTAACCACTGTTGATCACAGGACCGGGCCAGAAAAGCTTCGGTTAATATGGGCTTTGGCCATGAAGAATATTCGGGTGAAGTATAAAAACTCGTTACTCGGCTTTTTCTGGAGCATTTTAAATCCACTCATCTTTTTACTCATCTTTAACTATATTTTTGGCAAAGCCTTCCCGCAGATACAGAATTATCCATTATATGCGGTTACCGGAATTGTGGTATGGACCCTTTTTCCTGTGGCAACCAACGCCATTATTTCATCAATACTTGAAAATTCCGGGATCTTAAAATCCATTGCCATATCGCCGACCACTTTTCCAAAGGCATCGTTGGTTTCCTCCGCCATAAATTTTTATTTATTGCTTATCCCGTTTACCGCGATCATGTTTTGGCTGGGTCTCCACCCGGGGTGGGAAGCTTTGCTGGGAATTGTGATTTTGCATATTTATCTCATCTTCATTCTTGGGTTGGGATATTTGCTTTGTGCATTGAATGTTTTTTACCGTGATATTGGTCTGCTCTGGAACACTTTAATGCCTGCGCTCTTTTATTTTACCCCCATCGCATATCCGGTCGAGCTGATTCCTGAGAATATTCGATGGGCCATGAAACTCAATCCCGTTTACTTCTTTGTGGATGGTTTCCGAAAATGTATCTATGAGCATAAGGTTCCTGACCTTAACAGCTGGCTCATGATGACAGCGATTGGTTTTGGAAGTTTGCTGATAGGCTATCTGGTATTTAAAAAATTACAAAAAAACTTTTTTTCTTTTTATTGATGTCAGCTTCTCATATCATACAAATAAACGATCTGGAGTTTGGATTTTTTTCCCAGCATAACGGGATCAATACCTTTAAGGAGATGTTGCATAACATAGGCAGTAAAAACCCCTTTCAAAAAAAACAGGTATTGAATGGAATATCCTTTCAGGTGGAAAAAGGAACCTGTTTTGCTATTATGGGAAGAAACGGATGTGGGAAGAGTACTTTGTTAAGGATCATTTCCGGAATCATACAGGCCGACAAAGGATCGATTGTCGTGAACGGAAAAGTTTCGCCCTTATTAGCACTAGGGGTTGGGCTTGAACCTGAACTGAGTGGCTTTGATAACATACGGCTAAGTTGTTTGCTAACCGGCATACCAACTTCTTCTTTGAAACAAACCATCGAGTCGGTTAAAAATTTCTCCGAACTCTCCGAACAGGATCTGAAAATGCAGATCAAAAGATATTCCAGTGGAATGATGGCCCGTCTTGCATTTTCAATTGCCCTGGCCGAGGAACCAGAGATCCTTATTATTGATGAGATCCTGGCTGTTGGCGACGAGGGTTTTCAAAACAAATGCTATAGCCGGATACTTGAGTTAAAGAAAAAAGGAACCACCATACTTTTTGTTTCTCATGCAACACCTGATATTGAAAAAATATGTGATAGCGGGATCCTGTTGGAAAACGGAAAGATCATTTTTGAAGGACCCTCCAAAGACCTGGTTGAACATTATCATCAATTATTTACCTGATGCCCGAAAAAAATAACATATTGGTTTCAATTGTTATTCCATGCTATAATCATGGAGCTTATCTGGCGGAGGCATTAGAAAGCATTGAAAAAAATAATTCGGACACCTGTTACGAGATCGTTATCGTTAATGATGGCAGCACCGAGCAAGTTACCATTGATAAACTAAAGGAACTCGAAAATGCTGGCTACCATATTATTCATCAACCGAACAAGGGTTTATCGGCTGCAAGGAATACGGGCATTCGTACCGCAAAAGGGATTTATATTTTACCGTTGGATGCAGACAATAAAATTGATCCCGAATATTATAGAACTGCCATCAGGATCTTTCAAACGGATCCAGGAATTTCTGTGGTTTACAGTGATCGTTTTGTTTTTGGAAAATCTGAAGGCGTCGTTACCGTGGGGAAAGTAGAACTCGATCGCATCCTTCCCGGAAATTATATTGATGCCTGTGCGGTTTTTCGCAAAACGGTTTGGGAAGAAGTGGGAGGTTATGATGAACATATTCCGGGAGGATTCTATGAGGATTGGGAGTTTTGGGTGAGTTGTATTGAGCGGGGACATCAATTCAAATATATTCAAAAGCCTCTGTTCAGTTATCGCGAAGGAGAAATCTCCTTAAAAAGCAAAGCATTAGATCCGGAACAAAGATTCCAGAACGTAAAATACATTGTAGAAAAACATCTACCCCTCTATTCGACCCATTATTCTATCGTGATCGGTAAACTTCATAGCACCATCAGTATTTGGGATAAACGTTCGGCGGTTATAGAACTTCAGGTGGAAGAAACAGTCGTCCGGCTTAATGGAGAATTTGAAGAAGAGAAAGGACGGATTGGAAGAGCTCATCAGGAAGCCCTTACATCACTTCACACTGACTATCAGGATCAGTTAAAGATTTTACAATTTGAGATCGATTCTAATCTTCTGCATATTGCGAGTCTGCAGGCCATTGTTGAAACATTGGAAGAAAAGAACAAGGTGGAGATACTGAGGTCTGATCAATTAAAAAAGGAAGTAGACCTCGTCACCCGGAACGCAAAAGAATTGAGTCATTTGATCTTTCAGTATCAGGAACGGATCAAGGCGATGGAAAATACCAAAACATGGAGGTTAAGAAAGAATTATCATAAGCTGAGAAGTATTCTGGGATTTTCCAGGGACAAAAAGAAAAGATCAGGCGGGATCCTTAAAAAAATATTCTATGTCTTTTATAAAAACGGTGGCAGAGCCATTCGGAAGGTTTTAAAGAAAATATTTAAAAGTTTATATCTCTGGTTGGAGGATTTGCCGGTACGGATCATTTATGGTACTGAAAAGGATGTTTTTGTAAATGATAAAGACCCTTATGTAATTTATCAGTATCGGCACACGCTGTCGGAGGATGACCTGATGCAGATCACAAAGGATATCGAGAAACTAAAGCATCAACCTTTGATCAGTATTATTTTACCGGTTTACAATACACCGGAGAAATTTTTATATGAGTGTCTGGATTCCATCATTGATCAGCTCTATGAAAATATTGAGGTCTGTATTGCGGATGATTGTTCCACCAATCCACAGATCAAAAAGATAATAGAATCCTATAAGAAGCGTGATTTCCGGATCAAAACAAATTACCGTACCGAGAACGGCCATATCAGTATATGTTCAAACAGTGCATTGGAACTCGCCACCGGCGAGTATGTTGTATTGGTGGATCATGATGATACGATTACCAAAGATTGTATTTATGAAATTGTTAAGGCCATCAACAAAACCGGAGCCGATGTTATTTATTCGGATGAGGATAAAATAGACATGGAGGGAAAGTATGTACTTCCTTATTTTAAGCCGGATTGGGCACCTGAATCGTTTAATACGAAGAACTACTTATGCCATGTTTCCTGTATCAAAAAAGAACTGATTGACCAGATCAATGGTTTTAGGGTAACCTATGAAGGAGCGCAGGATTATGATCTTCTGCTGAGGGCTACTGAACTGGCTGAAAAGATCCATCATATTCCTAAAATACTTTATCACTGGCGGATGCATGAACAGTCAACGGCCTATGAAGGTTCTACCAAATCATATGCTTATATAGCGGGTCAACGGGCTTTACTGGATGCGTTGGACCGGAAAAAAATAAAAGGGGATGTGGAGATCCTGCCTAATTATGGAGGCTATTGTATCCATTATGATATTTTAAACAACGACAAGATCAGTATTTTTATTCCAACCAAGAACAATGCGGATGTGTTGAAGACCTGCATCGATTCGATCTATGCAAAATCTTCCTATACTAATTTTGAGATTGTTGTTGTTAGCAACAACAGTGATGAAACGGCTTTGTTTGATTTACTGAAGAATTACGAAAAAAGCCAAAAGAATTTTAAATGGTTTGAGCTGAATGAACCTTTCAATTTTTCCAGGTTGATGAATGCCTGTGCCGAAAAAGCAACCGGTGCATATTATCTTCTGCTGAATAATGATATGGAAGTGATCACACCGAACTGGATGGAAGGTATGCTTGAGCAGGCCCAACGGAAAGAAATAGGAGCTGTTGGTGTAAAACTTTTATATCCGAATGACAATGTACAGCATGCAGGAGTTGTAATCGGGATCAGCGGCGTAGCAGGTCATATTTTTACCGGATTTCATCGAACACATTATGGTTATTTTGGAAATTTAATGGGAACAACCAATTATAGCGCCGTTACCGGAGCCTGCCTCATGTGCCGTCGGGAGGTCTATGAGCAGGTGCAGGGATTTACAGAAGAATTTACGGTTGAATATAACGATACTGATTTTTGTCTGAAAATATTGGAAGCGGGTTACCGAAACGTGTACCTGCCGCATGTGGAGTTATATCATTACGAATCTCTTACCAGGGGCCATCCGTTTGCTACCAAGAGTAGTTATGAAAAACATTTGAGGGAGGTGAAATTGTTTAAGACGAGATGGAAAAAATATGTGGAGAATGATCCTTATTATAATCCCAATCTTTCTCTGAAGAAAAGTGACTATTCGATTAAAAATTAAAAGCTATTGATTGGGGACAACCGATTTCCTGATCTCTTCAGGGTTTTCCATCAAAAGCCGGTCTATATTACCAGCAATCATCGCATATAGCACAATGTTGGGTTTTTCGGATTCAATGGCCTCTTTTGATAATTCGGTTGACCATACGTATAAAACTTCACTGAAACTTTCTGAAAAATAGGGTTGCATAAAACCAAAAAACGAGTCGCGATAGACGACCACCTTGGGTAAGGATTTGTTTTTTTGGATCGCCCGGAAAGAGGGCATGATGATATGCTGACTCCCATATTCCCTTGTATAATCCGTGAAACTTTTTTGAAGACTGTCATAAGATGGACGGAACTCTTCATTCTTATAGATCTTGTCGATCCCAAGTTGAGCATAGAGATCTCCACCATCCGTAAAGCTGTAAATCCTGCGAACATCCGAATCTTTGATCTTAAATATACCCGGATGAAGATATCGCATACTGTCGATGATGGTTTCATATGCAGCAAAGGCTCCTTCGTGATTCCAATGGGTGTCACCTTTAAAATAGATCTCTCCTCTTTTTTTTCTTTCCTGCAGGGCAGGCATTACATCAATAAGTTGGACAAAACTATTTTTTGATAGAAAATCACGAAGCTGATCAATTTTACTCGTACTGGATTTTTGTGAGATGTTATAAGGTAAGTATTCAGGATACACGTTGGCTTTATTGGGGAAAACAGTCAGATAAAAATCAATGCCCCGATTCTTATGCCAGGTATGGAGTTCTTCCAGGTTGTTTTTTATCTGAACGAGTTCTGCTTCGGTATATAAAACCTTGTTCTGATAATCCCCCCAAACAATCGAATCTGTGTAAAATACCCATCCGTTTTTACCGATTGTCACTTTTTCAGGCCGTGAAGAAGAATTGAACAGTTTATACTTATAGTAACCGTTTAACATGAAGAGTTCTTTTCTGAAACCAAAATTGGTTTCGAAGAACTGTGCATATTGCTTAATATATTTTTTCAGATTCTTACCGTCGTAACTGGGTTTATCGTAAACCAGATTGGCTGCGGTGCTCTTATCTTTTTCCCGGATGATCATAAATTTCAGGGCAGGGAGGAACAGGATCACCAGGAAGCCTGTTACCACAATATGTTGATAGCTGAACTGAGCGACGTTGATCCTTCTGAAAAGAACAAAAAATGTAAAGGCCAGAAAAATAAATCCGAAAATTGCAAGGATATACACACCGGTAGGAACATGTCCCGGAGTATGTAGAGTATGATACCATGGTCCAAATGGATAACGGCTTAAAAGAATAGGATCATTATCGGTTGTTTCGAAGCTTACATGATCTTCGTGCAATTCGTAATTTTTAATATGCTTTTCAGGGTTAAATATAAGATACACATAGGCAGGATTAAAGTCAACTGAATGGTGCAAGCCGGTAAGCTTCATAGAATAGATCTTCCACTTTCCCCGTTTAGAACCCGGATCCAAACGGATCCTTCCGGGATTGAATAGCTCCGGCACATCAAAGCTCAGCTTATAATGATCTTCCTGATGGGAAGAACCATATACGCTTTTATACCCTTCCGAGAATTTTTTATTGTTCTCAAAAAATAATTCAGCTTTGTCATAGTCAGGTACCAATACATCAAATTCTACTTTTACCTCGTTGGGGTAATAATCAGAAGCAGAAAAATAGCTGAACAATGAATAGGTAAGTATGCCCGAACAAATCAGCGATAGAATAATTGATATGACCTTTTCTCTTTTCATTAAAACCTGAAGTAGATAAAAGGATTAAAACTCGAATTGGTCATTTCGGCTATGCTCAGAATAAAAACCAGGAGAATGGAAATCACCTCCACCACTCGTTTAAATTGAATATATTTTATTTTTTCTATAAATTTTAAATGCCATGTGCCACATAATACGATCGACAAACAGAAAATAAAGATCCATTCAGGTGTAAGGAACAGAAATAATTTACTGTATTTGTCAATATGCTGAAAGTCGAACAGATTCTTAAAGAATTTATAGGATTGATAAAGATCCTTCATGTCGAACAATACAATACTTGCTGAAAAAATAAAGAATACGTATAAATTTCGAAGGATATTTGGAAAGAACCGAAGAACCTTTTCAAATCCCATCCGTTCGATGCTTAGAAAAAAACCATGGATCACTCCAAACATAATAAAGGTCCAATTGGCCCCATGCCAGAATCCGGTCAGTAGAAAGACGATCCAGAGATTCACATACGTTCTTAATTTCCCTTTTTTGTTACCACCCAATGGAATGTATACATAATCCCTGAACCAGGTAGAGAGTGAAATATGCCAGCGTGTCCAGAATTCTTTGATGCTCTTTGATATGTATGGATAATTAAAATTCTCGAGAAACTTAAAGCCGAACATTCTCCCTAATCCAATGGCCATATCCGAATAGCCTGAAAAATCGTAGTAGATTTGAAGACCCCCGGCGATCAGTGCCAGCCAATTAAATAAGGCATTGTATTCATCAACCGGCATTTGGTAGACAAAATTGGGAATCCTACCCAACATATTGGCCAGCAATATTTTTTTGGCAAAACCTATTATAAAACGTTTAACCCCGCTATAAAAAAGATCGATATCCATATCCCGTTTGTCGATCTGCTGTGAGATATCGCGATATCGAACAATAGGTCCCGCAATAAGTTGCGGGAAAAGTGAAATATATAGAGCCAGTTTGAGAAAATTGCGTTGAACATCGATTTGTTTTCGATAAATATCAATCACATAACTTAATCCATGAAAGGTAAAAAAAGAAATGCCCAAAGGAAGCATTACCTTTTCCCAATACCGGGGTTCAAAACCAAGAGCAGAGGCGGCAAAATTATAATTGTCTGCAAAGAAATTGGCATACTTAAAATACGCCAACAAACCGATGTTGGCAATGAGACTTCCAACCAGCAACCATTTGGCAGAAGTTTTTGTTTTTGCATCGCTGATCCATATACCAAAAGCATAGTTGATGAAAATAGATGCCATCATGGTTACGGCCATTTCTGCCTCTCCCCAGCAATAGAAGAACATGCTGAAAAAAAGCAGCACATAGTTGCGGTAACTTTTATCTACGAGATAATAAAAGAATAAGACCAGTGGTAAAAACCAGAATAGGAATATAGGGGAGCTAAATACCACGGGTTTAGTGATGTTCGGGTAAAATTAGGATAATGTATGGAATTATAACAGTCCCCATACCGGCTATTCTTCTATTCGAATTGTATAAATGCCCATTTCACCTGATTTTATTAATCTTTCCGCTGCTCCCATTTGTACTGGATATTTAAGAAGAGCTGGATTTTTCTGGAAATAGAAGAAGGCCATTCCAAATTTTAAATTTTCCTTATTGTATTTCACAAAAGAATCGAAATATCTAAACTGTAAAATAAACATCCAAGTACTTAAGAATAGTATTACGGATCCAGCAACTGTTTTATATCGAAAGGTGAGCTGGAACATCTTGATAAGATTGGTTATAAGAAGTAGTTCTGAAAAAATTTTATAACGTTCCGAAAGAGCCTGAAGCGAACCTAGCTCTGACCTGCTATAAACACCGGCCAGGGCATTTAAAAGGATGAAGACCGAAATAAAGGTCCAGACATCCCATTTTTTATAATTCCTATGGAGGAATAGTGTCAGGATAAAGATGGTGACTCCGGCTATCATGGCATGATTGGGGGCCATCATTTTAATGGAAGCAAAAGATCCTATAAACGTGAAAAAATATTTGATTTTCACAATGGGCGACTTGTAAAGAACGACTCCAGGTAATGCGGAGAGATCGGGCGATTTGAAATGTTGAAAATAAAGAAAGGC
>JANWKQ010000019.1 GCA_025451295.1 Flavobacteriales bacterium
TATCAATAATATGATCGATAACGATGAGTTCTTCCAACCCGCATTCTTCTTTTACCTCTCTTAAGGCTGTTTCCTGGATAAGTTCGCCCAATTCAGCTTTTCCTTTCGGAAGATCCCATCTTCCATTGCGATAGATAAACAATATTTTGTTTTTATTGTTTTTAACCAGCCCCCCCGCCGCCAGCACCAGTTTGTATTGTTTTCTGAATCTTCTCCACATCTGAACAAGATCGGGTCCAAACAAACAATAACAAAGCGGTTCTTCCAGTTCCATCTCCAATGTTGGAATCATGTTGGTAAAAACTTCGTCGTCCGTAAATTCAACGTTGATAACCTTTTTAAAACCTTTCATGTTTTTTAAAGGTTCCGTTGAGATACAGAGTAGATTCGCTTTGACAAAAACTTTATACATTTGTCTCCATGATTTATAATGAAGATATCGCCTTAAAAGTAGCAGAATTTCTATTACAAATAAAAGCAATAAAATTAGATCCCGCCAAACCATTTACCTGGGCAAGCGGCTGGATGTCCCCAATATACTGTGATAACAGGGTTACCCTCTCCCATCCTACCATCCGTAATTTTATCCGACAGAACTTTGTGGACATCATCAACAGTAAAATGGTGAATCCGGGTACCATTGCGGGTGTGGCAACAGGCGGAATTGCCCATGGGGTGCTGGTTGCGCAGGAATTAGGCGTGCCTTTTGTATACGTTCGCCCGGAATCCAAAAAACATGGATTGGGAAATCAGATCGAAGGTCAATTGGTTACTACCACCGGGATTGTGGTGGTTGAAGACCTTGTTTCTACAGGAAAAAGCAGTCTTGCCGCAGTAGATGCACTGAGAGCAGCAGATTGCGAGGTACGTTGTATGCTGGCTATTTTTGATTATGGTTTTCAGCAAACCGAAGAACTTTTTATAAAAAATAAGGTGGATCTCATTACTTTATGTGACTATGAGAACCTCATAAAAAAAGCGATTGAACTGGAATATATCAGTGATTCACACCTGGATAAATTATTAATGTGGAGAGAAAATCCATCCAAGTGGGGAAAATAGTTAATCTAAAAGAAAGAAAATGACGAGGATCGAAGTTGAAAAAAGAGATATCAAGGCATCCACCCAACAGGTTTTTGATTATCTGGCTGATTTTAATAATTATCAGGAGATGATGCCGGAGTCTGTTACAAATTGGGAATCAGATAAAGATAAATGTTCATTGCAGGTATCAATGGTACCCAAGATCCATATGAATATTGTAGAACGACTCCCGTTGAACACAATTAAGATCAAGGGAAGTGGTCCGTTTGAATTTGATCTCACTGTTTCGATTGAAGAGATTGATGCTGCCAATTGTCGTACCGGAATGGTGTTTGAAGCCGACATTAATGCATTTATGAAAATGATGATCGAAAAACCAATGGGACAATTTTTTGGTTATCTCACCAAACAAGTGCAGAAGAAGTTTGAAGCAGGAAGCTAAAAGACAGAAGTATCCGTTATTCCAACTTCGGTTTTCAAAACATCCACTCAATCTCTTTAAACGAAACCCTCATTTCATTTTTATCCTCATCCTCGATCACCAACCTCCCTGAATCCTCCACATCCATCACATGGATCTTTATTTCTTTTCCATCCTTCCGAATGGAAACATACTCCTTATGTCCCCATAATTTATCCAGATAAGATTTTTTGATCTTACTTAATTTTCTTTGTTGAATATCCAGATAATACATATTCAACCATCCGCAGAGCAATTTTAATTCATCATCCGCATGATAGGTGGTCCCTGTAATTGCTTTGATCGAACTGGCCGTTGGTAAAAGTTCATCAATCGATTGGTTTAGATTGATGCCAATACCAACAATTGAATTTTTGAGTCGTTTGGTTCCACCCAAAATGGAGTTTTCTATAAGAATTCCGCAAACTTTGTTTTGACGTATATAAATATCATTTGGCCATTTGATCGAACAGTTAACAATTCCCTTTTCAGCCATATATTCGTAAATTCCCAGTGAAATTGCCATACTCAGGTAGAATTGCTGATCAACCGCCATAAAGGAGGGTGCTAGTATGGCACTAAATGTCAGCGACTCGCCTTTGGTGCTATGCCAAATTGTCCCCAGCTGTCCACGCCCAGCTGTTTGCTCAATAGCCTGTATTACCAAGCCTTCCGGAACGTTTTGATTTTTTAACAGGGTAGATGCATAGGTGTTCGTAGAGTCTACGGCATCCAATTTGAGTATACTATATCCAATAATACCGGGCATCATAAGCCTGTTAAACCAAAGAAAATATTAAATTTGTACACGCTAATAGTAGGACATTTGAATGATTAAAAAGAAAAAGCCCAGTCCAAAATTAATCAATTCTATAATTAAGGGGCTGGAAGAGAAAAAGGGATTCGATATTAAATCCATGGACCTTACTCATATTCCGCATGCAGTTTCCTGCATTTTTGTTATTTGCAGCGGCAATTCAACTACTCATGTAGAATGTTTAGCAGATTCTGTGATTTAGGAGGTTTATAAAGGCGCCAAAGAAAAACCCTGGCATGTGGAAGGATTTGAAAATAAAGAATGGATATTGATCGATTTCGTTGATGTGGTGGTACATATATTTTTACCTGAAATTCGCGAATTTTATGGATTAGAAGAGCTTTGGGCAGATGCCAAAGTGAAATATCATGAACCGGCAACCCTATAATTTGATTATATTACACAAGATTTAAAGACACATGGCAAGCAATATTCCCAATAATAGTAACAAACCCGGTCAGCCCAAAAAACCGAGATTCGGATTCAACTTATATTGGATCTATGCCATTATCGCCATTGTGCTTATTGGTATCCAGCTGTTCAGCACCTTCGACGGTGGAATGACCAAAATAAAGAGCGATACCGAATTAAAAAATCTTGTCGTTTCCAATGATATCAACCGGGTTGATGTGATCAACAAAAATTCGGCAGAGATCTATATAAAAGAATCCTCCCTTACTAAAGAGCAATTCAAAGATGTAGCGAAGGGTTCATTTGGGGGTAAGAATAAAGGACCCCATTATAAAATTGATGCGATTGGTGATCCAACTGTTTTTGAAAAAAAACTGGAAAATTTTGCCAGTTCAGATTCTACCAATACTGCAATCATTCCAGAAGTAAAATATGTTACCCGACAAAACATCCTGGGTGAGATCCTCATGTGGGTGATCCCATTAGGTTTGATGATCCTTGTATGGATCTTCATTATGCGCCGCATGGGTGGCGGTGGTGGCGGTGGTCAGATCTTCAACATTGGCAAAGCTAAAGCCAAGATGTTTGATGCTGAAAATGTAACCATCACATTCGACAGTGTGGCAGGTTTGGATGAGGCTAAACTTGAACTAAAAGTAATTGTAGACTTTTTAAAGACCCCTAAAAAATATACTGATCTGGGCGCTAAGATCCCAAAAGGTGCATTGCTGGTTGGACCTCCGGGTACCGGTAAGACCTTATTGGCAAAAGCCATCGCAGGTGAAGCAAAAGTTCCTTTTTTCTCGATGTCGGGATCTGATTTCGTTGAAATGTTTGTTGGGGTTGGAGCCTCAAGAGTAAGAGACTTGTTTAAACAAGCCAAAGAAAAAGCACCTGCCATTATCTTTATCGATGAGGTTGATGCAATCGGAAGAGCAAGGGGAAGATCTGTTGCACAGGGAGCGAATGATGAAAGAGAAAGTACGTTGAATCAAATGCTCACCGAGATGGACGGATTTGAATCCAACACGGGTGTTATTGTGATTGCAGCAACCAATCGTGCGGATATTCTTGATAAAGCTTTGTTGAGACCGGGTCGTTTCGATCGCCAGATCTTTGTGGATCTGCCGGATCTTGTGGGAAGAAAAGAGATCTTTAAGGTACACATGAAGCCTTTGAAAAAACTAGCAGCAGATGTTGATGTAGATCAACTCGGAAGACAGACTCCCGGATTCAGCGGAGCCGATATCGCCAATGTTTGTAATGAGGCTGCGTTGATCGCTGCCAGAAAAAATAAGACCTCCATCGACCGTCAGGATTTTAATGACGCGATTGACCGTGTGATCGGTGGATTAGAAAAAAGAAATAAAGTAATTGCTCCAAAAGAAAAGAAAACCATTGCCTTTCACGAAGCTGGTCATGCAACAGTGAGCTGGTTACTTGAACATGCCAGTCCATTGGTAAAAGTAACCATCATTCCACGCGGACAATCATTAGGTGCTGCCTGGTATATGCCCGAAGAAAGACAGATCACCACCAAGGAGCAGATGATTGATGAATTATGTGCAGCATTAGGTGGACGTGCAGCAGAGGAGATCATATTTGGAAAGGTGAGTACGGGAGCATTAAGCGATCTTGAAAAAGTGACGAAACAAGCCTATGCGATGGTGAGTATTTATGGTTTGAATGATAAGATCGGCAATATTAGTTTTTATGATTCTACCGGGCAATCAGACTATACCTTCAATAAACCTTATAGCGAAAAAACGGCAGAGATCATTGATGAAGAAGTGAAGAAGATGATTGATGAGGCCTATGTCCGCACTAAAAAAGTGTTGGAGGACAATAAACCGAATCTCGAAGTTTTAGCAAATCGCCTGTTGGAGAAAGAGATCTTATATCGTGAGGACCTGGAAGAAATTTTTGGACTCCGTCCGTGGGATGAAGAAAAAGACATCGTAAGGATCAAGGATACTCAAAACGGTACCGACAAAAAAGAGACACTTAATCCTCCACCCGCCAACTAAACTTTGACCAATGGCTGCAATCAGCAACTTCTGGCAAAGAATACTCACAGGTAGTTTATTTTTGATCGTAATGATTGGATCGATCTTGTTATCATTCCAATCGTTTTACATTTTATTCGGGATCATCCTCGTACTGGCAACCCATGAATATTTAAAGATCACTTCCGTTTTTTCGGCACCTACCAAAGGCTTATTATTTAGCATCAACATTTTCGGTTATGTGCTGGTTGGAATTACTTTATTGTTCGAAGTAAGTCATGACCCAAACATTCGTATCGTGAAAGCCATCCTGGTATCACAGTTACAATTCATCCTTACCCTTGTGCTTCCGGTGATTATTATTGTAGTAGAATTGTTTCAGAAAAAACCAAAAACCTTCGAAAACATTGCCTTCAGCCTTATCGGATATTTTTATGTAGCCCTTCCGTTCGTATTGCTGGTACAAATTGGCTACCACCGCGTATGGGGATATAATTCACAGATCATTCTCGCCTATTTTCTTTTATTGTGGACAACTGATTCGTTTGCCTATGTATGGGGAAAACTATTGGGAAAACATAAACTGGCACCCAAACTAAGCGAAGGGAAAACAATTGAGGGCACGATTGGTGGAATTGTGACCACTGTAGCTGCTTCTTTTTTAATGCCCTTTATTTTTCCGGCTCTAAAATTCAATACCGTTGAATGGCTCATCTTTGCATTTTTGATCGCATTGCTGGCGGTTCCCAGCGATTTGAGTGAATCTGCCTTGAAGCGGCATGCCGGTGTAAAGGATTCCGGTAAAATTTTACCAGGTCATGGCGGTGTGTTAGATCGATTTGATTCAGTACTTTTAACGGCACCAATCATCTATGTTTATTTAAAAATCATTGAATTATTATGAAGCTTCACCATGAAGGAATGACCTATATTCTTGTATCCATGATCTTATGGATCGGATCAACCATTGCTATGGTGATGTTTTTTGATTATACCTGGCCCACATTTTTAGTTTCAGCTTTCTTTCTTTTTTTTGTGATCGTATTTCTCCAATTCTTTCGAAAACCACTTCGTAAACCAACTTTGGGTTCCAATCTGATTGTTTCGCCTTGTGATGGAAAAGTAGTGGTGATCGAAAAAGTTTTTGAATCCGAATATTTAAAGACAGATGTGTTCCAGCTTTCTATTTTTATGAGTCCCGTAAATGTACACATCAACTGGTTTCCAACGGATGGTGTAGTAGAATATGTGCAATATCATCCCGGAAAATATTTAGTAGCCTGGCATCCGAAATCTTCCACGGAAAATGAAAGAAGTACGGTGGTTGTTAAAAGAGGTGATGGGAAAAAGATTTTGGTGAGACAGATCGCTGGTATTCTTGCCCGCAAGATCTGTTATTATGCCAAGGTAAACATGGTGGCCAAACAGGGAAAGGAAATGGGATTTATTAAATTCGGATCGAGAGTGGATGTATTTTTACCGTTGGACGCAAAAATAAAAGTACAGCTTAATCAAAAGGTAACGGGTTCAATCGATACATTGGCGGAACTATGAGAAAAATATTTGAATCAAAACTATTCAGACATTTATTGGGGATTGCGGGAATGGTAAACATCATTGCCGGAACTTTCTTCGCCTTTTTCCCTCATTTATTTTTACACCTGTTTTATAAGGATCAACCAGAAGCCGTTTTAAACTCACCGACCATTCAATCGATCATTTCCCTCATGTTTATTTTTATTCTCATCATTGGTTTTGGTTATATCTGGAGTATGAAAGATCCGGTGAGAAATAAACTTTATATTCTCATCGGCGGATTGGGTAAACTCGCTGCAGTACTTTTATGGACAGTCTCCGTCTTTCAGGGTTTTGGGACCATTTTGTTATTGGTAGCCAGCATCAATGATTTCGGATTAGGGATGTTGTTTGTGATGTTTTTCATTTTTCACCGCAAGGAGTGATCTTGTTCCTGCCTGCCAGCAGGCAGGTGGCGACGTTACGGCTCAATTTTTGTATATTTGAACATATGAAGAAGCTTGTATTCATTTTTCTTTTTTGCTGGTCCATATCAACAATTGCACAGCAATCCTCTCCCATTCCCACTGATTTTAAAAATGTAAAGACAAAAAAACATGTCCATATTCCAGGCACGAGGTTTTATATGATCCCTCCCACCGATTTTAAAACCAGTAAGATCTCTACTTCCCTTTCAAAACGCAAAGATTTTACCATAGATTTTATGGAATTGAAAACAGTGACTTATATCCGGAATCTATATGTAAGGCTGGGATTCAAGATACAGGATTCTGCGGTTATTAAATTTGACAAATACGACGGAACCATCTATGAAATGGGAAGACCCGATCTGTATAAAGCGCTTGTTCTTAGCTATGGTGACACTTCTTTTGCCGCCACCATTGTAACCATTTGCCCGCTAAAGGATTCATTGGCGTATGAGGAGGTGAAGAATTCATTCAGCCATATTTATTATGACCGCGCCATGACACCCGATCCATTTGAAGTATCTAACTTCAAGATTGATCTTACCAACTCTCCCTATAAATTCCAATCCTATACTTCGGGCATATTTTCCTATACAAAAGGCGGTAAGACCATTGAGCGTTGGCCAAATGAGACAGAACCCATGCTAAATGTCTACGTCTTGAATGCAGATTCCGGAATGACCGCCAGGAGTTATGCCCAACTCGGAAAAAATTCCCTGGAACAACAGGGATTGAGAGTCATTGAAGCCATCTTCACTCCCACAACGCTGATCGCAGGAAATCCGGCTTGCGAATTGGAGGTAACAGGTCTTCAGAACCTGAAAAAGATCAAAGCCTATATTCTCGTGATGATCAAAGGAAATGAAATGATCATGGCCTTAGGCATGTCGCCCGTTGATCTGGATGTGACCATGAAAGAGATCAGGGATCTTTGCAAGACGATAAACTTTAAGTAATGAAGAAGATATTCCTGCCATTCATTTTATCAATCCTAGCAGTATCATTAGGTCATGCTCAAGGTATGGAGATGTTTGACAAATTTCATGATTATTTTGCGAAACGGAATTGGAATAAATTAGAAAAATTATTAAGCGATGATTTTCAGTTGATAGACTACAACGGAGAAGTAGTAGATAATAAAACAAATTATATCAACTTTCTTAAAAACTGGAGTGGAACCATCAACACTACCTGGAAAGTTTTCAAGGCCAAAGAACAAAATGGTTATGTTTTTTCAACTGAACAGGACTGGGATCTTTTTAACAACACATTTTACGGAATTCCACCAACATTTTCGTTTAGATATGAATTTACCGATACGCAAATCAGAAAGCTAACGTACGACACCTTACCAGGTCATCATATATTTGAACAAAAATTTGCCAAAAACTACTCCACTTTTATTACCTGGGTAGTTGAAAATAAAAAGGATGAATCGAATAGCCTTTCTGATCCTGATTTTAAGAAAATGGCCAAGGCATTTATTAAATTAATCACCTTATTCAATAAGAGTAAATAAGACAGTTCAGTCTTATTTCAATTTCAAAAACTTTCGAATGATAAAGTAGATAATGATCATTCCAGCCAGTGAACAAATAAGCAGAATAAGTTTTTGACGTGGGGTTCCATAGTCTTGTTCCCTTCTGGAATCTATCACAATCTTTTTTTCTTCCTGGATCATGGTAAGCGTATCCTGGCCCACTATCTGACCCGAAGAATAATTCAATTCGAGGAATTTAAGTTCTTCGGTCAATGTTATACCGCTATAAATGGTATATTCATCCGTTTCATCAGGTTCGGGGAATTTTCGGCTTCGTTCGCAAAAATTTGCCATCCATTTTTTGTTCACCGAATCCAGCTTTGCATAGATGAGCCATTGGTCATCGGGGAAAAAGGGCATTTTACAGGAAGTAACCGCATCATAGGATATCTTAATATCTCTTGGAACCAAACCCTTATATGGTTTCTCCACCACAAACTCCGCATAGTTATCCGCTCCCTGGTGAATGAGTCTTTTAATATACCCGGAAAACACGATTGTATAAGCATCGGTTTGCTCCTTGGATATTTTAGGAAGCGTGGTTTCGCAATTACAGGGATAGACAAATGAGACAGCAGAAAAAAGTAAAACAAGAAGTAAAAATATCCTGTTTAACATTTTACAAAATAGTTTTGAAGAAAGGTTTTCGTCTTGGCCATGTATTCATGCATGTACACGTCCTGCTTAATAAAAGGAACAAACTCTCTAAAGTCTGAAAGCAGTCCTTCAATTGCTCCTGAAGATTTGGCAGGTCGTCTGAATTCCAATGCTTGCGCAGCGGTAAACAATTCAATAGCCAATACCATTTTAAGATTATGTATGATCTTATAACATTTGGTGGCTGCATTGGCACCCATGCTTACATGATCTTCCTGGCCCTTGCTGCTATCGATCGTATCAACCGAAGCAGGCATGCATAGTTGTTTGTTCTGACTTACAATGGAGGCAGCCGCATATTGGGCAATCATAAAACCGGAATTAAGTCCTGCATCTACTGCAAGAAAATTAGGCAGGTCCCGATTGCCATTGATCAGCTGATAAATTCTTCGCTCCGAAATAGAAGCCATTTCTGCTGCAACAATGGATAAATAATCCAGATTGATAGCCAATGGTTGTCCATGGAAATTTCCTCCACTGATGATCTCGTCTTCCTTCGGAAAAATTGTTGGATTATCCGTTACAGAATTAATCTCTGTGATGAATATTTTTTCGATATGTTGCAACGCATCATAGTGAGCTCCCATCACCTGTGGGATGCATCGGAATGAATACGGATCCTGCACGTGTTTCTTGGGACGACCAATCAGGCCGGAACCTTTGAGGTATTCACGCATTTTGGTAGCCACATATTTTTGTCCTTCATGTGGACGGGCATTTTGAATTTTTTCGTCGAAGGGTTCGGACCTGCCATCAAATGCATCCAATGACATGGCTGAGATCAATAAAGAAGAATCGAACAGTTGACGACATTTATATAAACTATAGATGGCATAGGCACTCATGAATTGAGTGCCATTCAATAAAGCCAATCCTTCTTTTGCTTTAAAATGTAAAGGAGCAATCCCAAACATTTCTTCTATCTTATCTCCATGAATTTTTTCTCCTTTAAAGATGATCTCTCCTTTTCCCAGCATGGGTAAGGAAAGATGAGCCAAGGGAGCAAGGTCACCGGAAGCCCCGAGTGAACCCAATTCATATACAACCGGATAAATTCCCTTATTTAAAAACTCAACAAGTCTTTCAACTGTTGACAACTGAACACCGGAAAGTCCATAGCTCAATCCACGGATCTTTAAATAGAGCATGAGTTTTACAATATGCAATGGAACTTCATCTCCCATACCGCATGCATGCGACATCACCAGATTCTCCTGAAGTTTTTCTAAGTCGCCATCCTGAATGCTTGTGTTGTGCAGGGCTCCAAATCCGGTGTTGATGCCATAGATAGGAGTTTTGGTCTTTTTGATCTTCTCTTCTAAAAACGTTCTGCACGTTTCAATGTTTTTTTTGCCGGAACTTGAAATTTCAAAAATCTGACCATTCAGAATATGATGGATATCCCTGAGAGATATATGATGAGATGGATCTATATTAATTTTACTCATGATGCATATTTTGATTTGAAATCGGAGACAGATAAAGTCAACTGTTCACCGCTTTCCATATTTTTTACGCTAATCGTTCCGTTTTGTAATTCATCAGAACCCATCATACAAACATTCACCACCTTCAGATCATTCGCATAGCCCATTTGTTTTTTGGTTTTGGCTGGATCCGGATATAAAGAGGCGCTTATTCCTTTCTTTCTTAATTCCTGCACTAATTTAAGTGAGGCCAATGCTTCCGTTTCTCCGAAGTTCAAAAACAGGAATTGAATTTTGTTCTCGTTAAAATCGGGGAATAAATTTTGTGCCAGAAGAATATCATAGATCCTATCAGCTCCAAAGGAGATCCCAACACCAGATAAACCCGGCATTCCGAAAATGCCCGTAAGGTCATCATATCTTCCGCCACCGGAAACACTGCCCATACCGGCTCCCGGAATGGTGGCTTCAAATATACAACCTGTATAGTAGTCAAGTCCACGAGCTAAGGTAAGATCCAGTTCCAAGCTTCCATTTTGTATGCCCAGTTCTTCTGAGACGGAAAATACTTTTTCAATTTCAGCAACTCCCCTTAATCCTGTTTCGTTACTCACAAAATATTTTTTCAGGAAATCCAGTTTTTCGTTTGTGGTTCCTTTAATATCGAGTATTGAACCTATTTTTACAAGCTGGTCTTCTGTGAAACCTTTGATTCGTAATTCTTCGAGTACTTTTTCCTTTCCTATTTTATCCAGTTTGTCAAGCGCCACCGTAAATGAAATAAGTTTGTCCTGACTGCCAATGATCTCTGCAAAACCGGATAGTATTTTACGGTGATTGATCTTTACGGTATAAGGTGTAAGTTTTAATCCGTTGAATACCTCATTATAGATCTGTACAAATTCAATTTCGTTGATAAGGGAATCGGACCCCACTACATCTGCATCACATTGATAAAATTCGCGATAGCGACCTTTCTGTGGACGATCAGCTCTCCA
>JANWKQ010000020.1 GCA_025451295.1 Flavobacteriales bacterium
AACGGTTACGGTATATGCACCTCCCATAGCAACTGTTGAAGAAGGAATATTTGGATTTTGTGAATTGCTGGAATAACCTACCGGTCCGCTCCATGCATAACTTACACCTCCACCTGATGAACTGAGGATAATTGTACTGCCGGCACAATAGGGTCCTGTATTTCCTGATACAGCGGCAGGTAATGCATTAATGGTGATCGGACCTGAAGTGCTTCCATTTACGATCGGTGATGAAGAAACCACCCTGATCTGATAACCTGATCCGGTTAGCGTACCTATCGGAATGTTGCAATTAATATTACCTGCCGAGGTGCTTACCACACTACCTAAAGTTGTTGGAGAAGCAAAACTACCCAGCGCATCCGATAATTGAGCGGTAAAAGTATTTCCGCCGGTAAAAGTTCCACCAATGGTATAAGGAACAATAAAATTGGCATTGGCACAATAAGGAGAACCACCGGTAATATTTCCGGTAGTGATCGTACTGGCAGCAGGAACATAAATAGAAAATTCATCAATACATAAAGGAGGATCACTGGCAGAGAAAGAAAGCGTGTTAACGAATCTAAAACCGAATCGTAGCGTTGCTTTGTTATCAAATATTGAATTGGTAACGATGGCTTGAGTCCAACTTCCCTGTGTATGCAGACTTCCGGTTTGTAAGTTCCAGCTACTGCCTCCATTGGTACTATAATACAATTCGCCATAGTTTTGTGCTGATCCGGAACACATCCAATAATAGGAAACGGTTACACCTGTTTGGCCAATGGTAGAAATATCACTCGTCATTCTGGCAAAATTATTTTCATCATCCTGACAAAATATAAGTGCATCAGAAACTGCAAAATTGGCATTCGAAACTCCCTGACTGTTTGCATCCACATTTACGATGTGCATGTATTTGCTATTAGGTGAATTGGTAATAGCTCCCGGTTGTGATGGCGTTGATGCGATTGGCACAGTACCGGTTCCGCAGGCGTTATCGTTAAATGAACCACCGGCAAAGATATTATTGATGATCCACATATTATAACCGGAAGTCATGGAGCTCTGATCAGACGTATTTAATGTAAAAGTAGGAGAGGCTCCTTCAAAATTTTCGGAATATAAAATGGTCTGCCCTTGTAAAGAAATAAATGCGCAGCCAGCAAACAGTGTAATAAGTTTTTTCATGTCCTGAGTTTTAGATTTTATAAAAATAGAAAAAAAAGCGTAAAATACCAATCCTATCCAGCTTATTTTAGGATGGGCTTCAGGGAATAAATATAGAGACCCTTTCTCACCCCTAAAAGCTGGTCAAAATAGTTGGCAAGCGCTGTATCCCGTATGATCATCGTATCGTTCAAAACGGCATAATCGCAGGTTTGAAATGCCTTGTGAAAATGACTGATCTCTTCATCTTTATCCAATGTCCATCCTTTTCTGTTCATCAGGTAAAGGGTATTGTTAAAAGTAGGATCCGAATAGGTAGCAACCCGATCATCATAAGTGATACCCAATGAATCCAGATAGGGTTCCAGATCGTTGTAGGCCGCATACGCAGATTGTTTTTCCGTCCATATTTTTTTTATTTGTTTTTCCAGATGTATTGAATTGTAGTTGATAAAAATAAGGACAATTACTCCGGTGAGGATCTTTCCCCATAGAGGCATTTTTATCTGGCTTGCCAGATCTGCCAGCCATGCGATATGAAAGAAAAAAACAATTTGAAAGGGCACCCAATAATAATGATGTTCTATTCCTTTCTTAAATAAAATAATGAAGAGAACAAAAAACGAGAGATAGGTGAACACTGTGGCAAGAAGTAGAAATTTATTGGATCGCCGGATAAAAAAAAGACCAGCTACGCTACCAGCAATCAAAAAATAAAAAAAGCCCCGGATATAATATTGATCTGCACTGGAAACGAAAATTTTCAATCCGGCCACCAACTCCTTCCATGAGGAAGGTGGCATGGGCTGCATAAGAAAGGTAAAAATATGGTAATGATGAAGTATCCATCGTGAATAGATGACCCAGGCAGTGGCAAGGATTAATGGAATAATGCAGGCCACCAGGAAGAATATTTTTTTTCTTCCTCCTTTGAATTTATCGTGACGGTAACAGATCATATAGGCCAAAACCACCGAACCCAGGGGAAAAGTGGATGAAACCCGTATTAATGCAGCCAGGGAAAAAAACAGAGAAAAACCGATGAGATCCCAGCTGGAGGGTGAGTTCTTATTTTTGAATAAAAAGTAAACAGCGATCAGGATAAATGCAAGTGCTGGTGTATCGGGCAAAAAAGAAATGGTATGATAGATCAAATTCGGTGAAACAAGCCATAGTACAGCAGAAAAGGATGCCCATAAAGGAGATTTTAAAAATTTCGATGCCAGCAAAAAGCAAAAAATAAATCCAATGAGGCTGAGGGCTAAAACAAATCCACGATGGTAGATCTCTTTAAATCCAAACCATCCATAGAGTTTTGAAACTGAATATGGGATCAATGGAAATTCACCAGCAGTAATTCCCTCCGGATTATTGTTGGCCTGATGACAACGCGGAAGAAAAAAGGGTGCTTTATCTTTATAGTACGTAAGTGCCATGGAGGCACGATCAATTTGTGACCATGTATTGGGTCGTTGAGGTAATTTTTCCCTTACATTTATTTTTTGATAGAATAGTACCATCCATCCTACAAAAAGAAGCAGCGAAAATATTTTCAAAAATGTTGGATATTGAAAGAAGGATAGAAACTTCATTTCTTACTAGAAAAATCTAATCCCTCCGCAGACTCCTGTCCAGATCGCATAATCAAATTCACCAAAATGTCCTAAGGCAGTTCTGAAAACAGGTGCAAGCTCAGTTCCATTTGCGGTATATTGACCATCATGCTCGAGGTGATTGTTGTTGGAGAATAAAAAATGTAAAGTAGGACCCAGGAATAAGGCAACTTTTTTGGTGAGTTCAAAACCACAGGTTAATCGTATCTGATCAGTAATGGTAGTTCTGCCTGCGCCAAAGCTAAATGGTTCGTTGATGTTAACCAGCGAGGTGAGATTATCAAAGTCACCATAGAATCTTTTCGAGAATTGAATATGGATCCCAGGTCCCCAGCCGAACGACCAGAAAAAGTTTTTATTAAATGGATTTACTCCAACAGAGATCAATGAATACACCTGTCTTCCTCCTGTTTTTAAGGCCAGGTTGAAGGAAGTTAATTCGTTGCTCCAGATCTCCATTTTATTGTATCCGCCTTTAACGATATTGATGAGTCCTATGGGTACTACTGAACTATCACCCGAATAATTAATGAGGCCTAACTGGAAACCGGCAGATTTTTTTGCCACATTAATGGCGGCAAGTTGAAATCCATCTGATTCACCAGCATAGTTGAATAAAGTAGCCGCTTGAAATCCATGGTGCGATTTGGCTGCGACATTTGCAGACCATGAAAATTGTACTCCTGTATTGTTTCCCATTACCACATTGGGACCTAGCGCCCATTGGATACCATACATATCTTTTTGCACAAAATTCAATAAATGGCTTCCCATTCCGCCTCTGAAATCGCCCCCGTTTATATTCACGAACCAGGAAAATTCAAGTCCCGTAAACCTACCACGTTGATAAGTAAATAGCCCTGAAAAATTAGCACCCATTCCCTCTCCTTCGATCCAGTTAACACCCGGACCTACCTGGAATCCTTTCATATCACCTTTATTGATATTGAACATTCCAATCTGGATACCGTGCATGTTGTATTTATTGATATTGAGAATGGTGCCAATCTCTACTCCTTTGATCTGGCCTGTGTATCCAGCCAAAAGATTCAATGAGAAATTGAATTGTTTTTCTTTGCTGTTGATCCATGAGGTGCCGAAAGGATAAATAAGACTGGCCTGTACATAGCCCTTTTTCATTCCTTGCGAATATATATTAGTTATAAATAGAAGGCTAACAAATATGATGAAGATCCTTTTCATGAAAACCAAATTATAGATCAATATACGAAGAAAATTGAAAGCTGTCTGTATTGCTTGATTATTGGGCTGTTTTGTATAAAAAATCACATCCTCACCAATGCAGATGCCCAGGTAAAACCACTTCCAAATGCGGCCATACATAACAGCGTATTTTCTTTTACCCTTCCTTCAGCCCAAGCCTCACTGAGTGCAATTGGAATACTGGCCGCGGTAGTATTCCCATATTTCTGGATATTGTTGAAGACTTTTTCGACCGGCAATTTAAATTTTCGGGTAATAAAATCTGCAATACGTAAATTGGCCTGATGTGGAATGAGCAGATCCAGCTCATTAATTGTATAGTTATTTTTTTCGAGTGCAGTGGTAATACATTCTTCGAAACGTGTAACCGCATGTTTAAAGACCAGATTCCCGTTCATATGAGCTAATAAACTTCCATCATCGATCATTTCGTGGGTGATCCTTGTCTTGAGTCTGGTGCCTGGATGCGGACAAAACAATTCCTCCGCCATGCTTCCATCGCTATATAAGTGAGTAGATAAAATCCCTTTGTTTTTTTCTTCACTTCTCTGCATGACGATAGCCCCGGCTCCATCACCAAAAATAACAGCAATATGTCGGTGGCGGTCACTATACTCCACAAAATTTGATTGGGTTTCGGATCCAACCACCAATACTGTTTTATACATGCCGGTTTTAATGAACTGGTCTGCGACCGACAATCCGTAAATAAATCCGGAACATTGATTGCGTACATCCAATGCGGCAATATGAGGTAGTTCTAGTTCTTTTTGCAGAAGTACACCACATCCCGGGAAATAATAATCTGGACTGAGTGTGGCAAAAACAATGAGTTCAATTTCATTTTTATCAATCCCTGCATGTTGAATGGCACGTTTAGCGGCCTCAGTTCCCATAGATGCCGTTGTGTCTTTTCCTTCTTCAAAATATCTTCTTTGGTGAATTCCGGTTCTTTCAACGATCCATTCATCGGTGGTATTCATAAGCTTTTCGAGGTCCTGGTTGGTGACAACCTTTTCCGGCACATAGTGGCCTGCTCCAATGATCCTCGACTGATTACTCATATTTAATTTATATTTTTTAAAGGAATTCGTGAGCTCACCGCCTGCGGTGGTTCGGTTCATGAAACAAACTAAACCAATTATTTTGATAACACAAAGGACTGGTGGGGATAAATCGTTATATTTGAAGGGATCATTTGATTTAAATGAGAAAGAAAATACATATTTCAGGCATACTATCTGTTCTTTTTCTTCTGAGTTCCTGTGATAATACACAATATGTAGGAAATTGGGAAAAGGAATCTGCCATTTATCAGTGGTTTCCGCTTCCCTGGATACCAAGCGAAATGACGCTGAACGGAGATTATAGTTATTCAACCAACGGTAGTTTTATAAATTCATCCACTCCAAACTTGAGTGGTACCTACAGCCTTACCTCTGACTCTATATTTTTTGGTAATGATTCCCTTCAGCGATTTAAGGTAACAGAAATTAATTCAACTCATTTAACCATTCAGCGACAATATGACGATAGCTGTAGTGATAATTTGACTGTGCGGTTCGTGAAAATATAAAACGGACTTTTTATTATTCATTCCGCTGATAACGGAGCTTAGACCAATAAAATTTTTCTTATCTTCGCACCTTAATGATCCACCATGGGATTAAATGAATTAACAGCCATTTCACCGGTCGACGGCCGATACTATAAAACAGCCCACCCGCTTAGCCAGTATTTCTCAGAATATGCCTTGATACAATACAGGATCAGGGTCGAAATTGAATATTATATTGCGCTCTGCGAACTTCCACTTCCACAATTAAAAGATTTTCCAAAAGAACGGTTTGCGGATCTTCGGAGTCTTTATCTTCAATTTTCAGAAACGGATGCTCAAAAAATAAAGGAAATTGAGAAAACCACGAATCATGATGTAAAGGCCGTTGAATATCTTATTAAGGAAAAAATGGATGCGCTGAATCTGGGTGCTTATAAGGAGTTCATTCATTTCGGACTTACCAGCCAGGACATTAATAATACGGCCATACCATTAAGCATCAAGGAATGTAATGAGAATGTTTTGTATCCAACCATGCAACAAGTGATCAATAAACTCAGGGTATTGGCTGAAGAATGGAAAGATGTTTCGATGCTTGCGAAAACCCATGGACAATCCGCTTCACCAACAAGACTTGGAAAAGAGATCTATGTGTTTTTTGAAAGACTTGCTGCCCAGGATAAATTATTAATGCAGATCCCGTATTCTGCAAAATTTGGAGGAGCTACAGGAAACCTAAATGCACACCATGTGGCCTATCCCGAAATTAACTGGATGGAGTTCGCCAATACTTTTATTAATACTCAGTTGGGTTTACAAAGAAGCATAACCACAACCCAGATTGAACATTATGATAACCTCGCAGCTTACTGTGACGCTTTGAAACGGATAAATACCATTTTGATCGATCTTTGCAGGGACGTATGGACCTATGTGTCGATGGAATATTTCAAACAGAAAATCTCGAAGAACGAAGTAGGATCATCAGCCATGCCGCATAAAGTAAACCCCATTGATTTTGAAAATGCGGAAGGTAATTTATGTTTTGCGAATGCAATGCTTGAATTTTTTGCCGCCAAACTCCCAATTTCCCGCTTACAGCGAGACCTGACCGATTCGACTGTACTGAGAAATATCGGATTACCCATTGCCCATATCCTCATTGCTTTTAATTCGCTCGACAAAGGACTCGATAAGCTTATGTTGAACGAAACCAAAATTCAAAAGGATCTCGAGGATAATTATGTCGTAGTTGCCGAGGCCATTCAAACTGTTTTAAGGAGAGAAGGCTACCCGAATCCATATGAGAAACTAAAAGAACTCACCCGGGTTCACGGCTCCATCGATAAAGCTGCGATTGAGGAGTTCATCCATTCCCTGGATGTTCCTGAAAGCATCAAACAGGAATTGTTAAAGATCACTCCACACAATTATACAGGAATACATACGTTTTAATCCCCGCTATGAAAGGACTCAGGCGATTTCTGTTTTATCTACGACCCTATCGTAAGAACCTGGTAGGATTTTCACTCCTTACTGTCTTTTCAATTATCCTCGGCGTTTTCAGCATCACGCTGGTAGTTCCTTTTCTGCAGATCATTTTTAATGAAGCTACTTTTCCTGCTGCAAAGCCAGAATTTCACTATACAGTTCAGTCAATCATGGATAATTTATATTACTATGTAGGAAATTCCATGGGAGGCACGGATAAACGAAAACTTCTGATGTTACTTTGTTGTACAGTTGTCGCTATATTTTTTCTCAAGAACTTAATGACCTATTTATCCATGCATGTACTGGCTCCTATGAGAACGGGTATTATTCATGATCTTCGGAAAAAAATGTATGAAAACCTCACCAAACTTCCTTTAGGTTATTATACGGATCAGAAAAAAGGGGACATCATGACAAGGATGAGTGCCGATGTGGTGGAAATAGAATGGAGCATTATGGGATCCTTTATTTCATTAATTCGTGATCCTTTACAGATATTGGCGACCATCGGCGTATTGTTATTCTTTAGTCCGAAGCTTACATTGTTTGCATTGATCCTACTACCTATTGGAGCGCTTGTTATTAATAAGTTGGGCAGAAGCTTAAAAAAATCAAGTTTTCAGGGACAAAAATTTCTTAGTGAACTCATGGTGGTGATCGAAGAAACCCTGGGAGGAATAAAGATCATGAAATCATTTACAGCCGAAAAATATTTACGACGTAAGTTTGACGATAAGAATGAGAATTTTGTAAGACTTGGGAAATCGGTTTTTCGTAAAAGAAGTGGGTCATCACCCCTGAGCGAATTTTTGGCTAGTATTATTATTGCCTGTGTGATCTGGTTTGGCGGAAACCTGGTGTTGGAAAATGGGATGGAAGCTGCAGTTTTTATTGCCTATATAGCCATGTTCTCGCAGATCATCTCTCCGGCTAAGGCATTCTCGAACTCATTTTATAATCTGCAAACGGGTTTGGTAATGCTGGATAGGGTGGAGGCCATCATTCATGAGCCCAATCCGATCACCGAAAAGACGAATGCCATCGAAAAAAATGCATTTACCGGAACAATAGAATTTAAAAAAGTGAGTTTCAAGTACGAGTCAAGACCCGTTTTGCAACAGATTGATTTAAATATACCCAAGGGAAAGACCATCGCTTTAGTTGGACAAAGCGGTGCCGGCAAATCTACGTTAGCAGATCTGCTGCCACGTTTTTATGATGTACAGGAAGGCTCCATTCTTATTGATGGACAGGATGTCAGAGATCTGAAGCTAGATTCACTGCGGGGTCTTATTGGTATTGTACCACAACAATCCATTCTTTTTAATGATTCCATTTTAAACAATATAGCCTTTGGAGATGAAAACCCTGACAGGCAAAAGGCTGAACAAGCTGCCCGCATGGCCAATGCCCATGATTTTATCAGCGAAACTGATCATGGATATGATTCAAATGTAGGGGAACAGGGGAACAAACTAAGCGGCGGTCAGAAACAAAGAATTGCGATCGCCAGAGCTCTGTACAAAAATGCTCCCATTCTTATATTAGATGAAGCCACTTCGGCGCTTGATAACGAAAGCGAAAAACTGGTACAGGCAGCCTTGAATAATCTCATGCAGGACAGAACCAGCCTGGTGATTGCACATCGTCTGTCGACCATCCAGAATGCTGACCTGATTGTTGTGCTTGACGATGGAGCGATTAAAGAAACCGGAACACATACTGAATTGATGAATAAAAATGGCATCTATAAAAAGTTGTATGAACTTAATATGTCGGATGTAAAAGAAAATGTAAATTAGGCCCATGAAGCTTTTTGTAAAGATATTTTTTCTGGTGTTAGTTGTCGGGTTAGGTAATAAGGCTAACCTATTTGCGCAGATAGGAGGGAATGGTACCTATGCCTTTTTAAAGATTCCCGCTACTTCCAGAATTGAAGCCCTTGGAGGAAATATTATCTCACTTTATGATAATGATCTGAGCATTGTGAATTCAAATCCTGCCAACCTCAATGCGGATATGAATAATCAGGTAATCATGAGCTTTAACAGCTATTTTGCCAACATTGGCCAGGGTTATTTTGCGTACTCCAAAACATTTAAAAAGATCGGAAGTTTTTATGCAGGTCTTCAGTTCCTTAATTATGGAGATTTTGTGAGGACTGATGAGGTGGGGAATATTCTGGGAACCTTTAGCGCCGGCGATTATGCGTTGAGCATAGGTTATTCACGTCCTTTTTTCGATTCCTTGTTATATGTAGGTGGTGCGGTAAAAATAATTGGTTCTCAATATGCGGAATATAATTCCTTTGGTCTTACATCAGACATCGGAGTTTCTTATGTAAGCAGGAACAAGTTAACAACGGTTTCCGCTGTTTTCAGAAATATGGGCGGAACCCTCGATCCCTATTCTCCCGGCCATTATGAATCGGCACCATTTGAAATGCATATCGGGGTTTCACAAGGATTTAAACATGTACCACTAAAATTATTTGCCACTTTCACCAATCTTCAAAGACCTGATCTGAGTTATGTAAATCCTGAAACC
>JANWKQ010000021.1 GCA_025451295.1 Flavobacteriales bacterium
CACCAAAGGTTTTATCAACCAACCCTTCTTCCTCGTTAAAATAAATCTCTGCACCTTCAAATTCAGTAAGACCGGTATATACCACCGATAAGCCAGATTGACGACAGGTTTGCACCATGATCCTCGACACCAGATCATCTGTTAGTAAAAGTTCCACTTCATCTTTTCCCACGATCCGACCAATCTCAATATTTTTTTCGTCACGCATTTCGGCTACGATATGATAAGCGCCTTCTTTACGTTTTGGATTATTCGTAATAGCTAAAATATTTTTAATGGTTTGTGCATCCGGATCAGCATCCCCACTTTCGGGTGCCAGCAGGATGATGCTCTTCGCTTCCTGCACATTTACAATGGCAAGATCCACCATATCGTTCGGGTTTCCACTACGACAAATTACTTTGGTGTTCTTAAGATTCGGACACTTATCCTTGATCTCATCCTCCATAACGGTTTTTTCCTCGGTAGCCAATACCACAATTCTTGGTTTTTTCTGGTTCTCATTGGCAATGACCAATTCATTGATGATGGTAAATACCTTCGAGTTCCAGCCAAGAACTAACTGATGACCCGTTTCAACCACAAAGCTTCTTCCTTTGCGAAGTTGCTCCAGTTTATCATTGATGACGTTGCTTAATACACCTACGAGTGTCGACACAATGAAGATACCTCCAAGTGTAATCAACAGCATTAGTATTCTGAATGGCCATCCCTGGTCGCCAGCCAGTGTGCCGGCATCCATCGATCTCATGAGTGATTGCCATAACGTTTCAAAGAAACCCATTTCGGCATTTTTACCATCCTCTCCAACAGGAAAAATGCTAAATACCACAATGATTGCTGTTCCCAGCATGATCATCACTAGCGTAACTAATGCCAGCCAGCCTATTAGGGCGCTGGGCCCTTTGCTCATCGAATTATCGAACTTATAACGCATTTTCTGACCAAAGGATGCTTTTGCCATGGTATGGTAGTTTTTTTATTGGGAGGACAAAGTAAATGATTTTTTTATTCGGGAACAGCCTTTTTTATCAATTGAGGCAATTGAGTGAGCTAACGTAAACAGGTTAAATTTATCAGGCGTTGAGGCCGGCTTTGGTGGATAAAAAAGGGCCTGATTAACTACCATTTCGGCTGTACATAGTACACTACGGTTCCATCTGGATCCGTAAAATGCGCATAGAGTCCGCTGTTTTCATCATTCTCCGCTTTGTATGGGATCTTATGTTGATCTAAAAGTGCTTTGGCATCTTCTATATTTTCTATAAAAAGTCCAATCGATAATGACCCGGAACTAAGCGTTCCTCCGGTATGCTTGCTATCATTCGCAGGATGAATACCGAGGGTAATTCCTTCTGCGGTTAACATCGCATAATGATCACCCCAACGTTGTTGAATGGTTAAACCGAGGTTTTGGTAAAAATTAATGGCAGTGTCCATGTTCTTTACCATAATGGTAACATTTGATCCTGTTATTTTCATGATTTCTAGTTTTGTGTTAATGCATAAATGCCCCAGGCAATCCAGCCACCGAATATAATAAAAACTGAATAAGCGCCGCTGCCCAATTTTTTAGCCGCCAGACCCCATATGACTAGCACGGTAAAAATGGAATAAGCTACAAGGTCTGATTTAATGAGAAACTCCATGATTTCCGGATAGTTCCATTTGGCACCCATTATGTTTACCAATCCAAAGAAAATATTGATGCCTGCAGCCCAGAATAACCAAACTCTTCCCCAATAATCAAGTTTAAATTCTATCTTGAATATCCGGGTGTAATCGTTCAATACTTTTTTACCGAACGGTTTATACAGAAATCCGAGCATTAAAAAGGAACCAGCAAAGTTCCACCAACCTATATATTGTAAAAAAGTATTCATTCAATAAATGTATCAAAAATCCTCTCAAAAATAAACCATGGCTATGATCCCACAAATACCTTTCACCATAATTAGCCCATCTACCAGGACAAAATAAAAAAGGACGGATTTTTGTTGTTTAAGAGAATAAGCAAGAACAATGAGAAGTAAAAATGGGATCGTATTCAACAATATCTTTCCAAGATGGAAATAATGGGTAACCGCGTAGGATAGAAAGGTCCCCATACCAAGGATGGTTACTGGAATGATGATGTAAAACAAAGTTCGTTTAAGACCCGTACGGACTACCACCGTAGGAAGTTGCAGACGCTTATCATCGGCATAGTCTTTTATATCGAACATGATACCTAACATGGAAATGAACATGAAGTTTTTTAGCGTTAACAAACATCCCCGGAATGTTGGAATGAAATGTTCACCATATTCAAGTCCATAAAATATGATTGGATAAACGGTGACCCATCCTGCCCATACAAAACCAATAACGAAAGGCTTCAACCAGCCTGTTCTACGCAAATTGATCCTTTTAAACGGACCCACATCAATCCCATAATAAAAAACAGCCGATAAAGGAAATATTATTAATAATAATAATTCGTACCAGTAAATTTGAACAACTCCATCCAGGCATTTAACAAGAAAGATCAATCCGGAAGTCAGTCCAGCGGCAATAAAACCAAAGAGACTGAATTTAAGTGTTAACTGGTGTTCATTGTACCATTGAACCCGTTGATTGCCATTGTCTGCTGTTGGTTTTCGGATATATGGAATTATATAGAAGGCTGTTGAAGTACATCCGATAAGTACATAGAAGCTCCAATGATTCAAACCAAATCCCTGTTGGATGGAGGCCTCAATGGAAAGTATGACCACGCAAATTCCATAAAAGTAATTGCCATAAAAGACAAACTGAACAAGTTTTGCTAGAAACCCGTTGGTTGTTTTTTTCAGATCTTCCTGTTTAAGATGAGCTGATGACATCTATGCTTATGGTTTAATAAGTTGATAAACCTGAACACTTCCTTTTTGAAGGATCATTTGGTCGCAATATTGTTTGATAACAGGATCCGTTTGCACTCCCAATGTATCCAGGTATAAATACTTCGCACCTTCATTGATCATTTGTTTTATATCCGGATGACCATCATCGAAACACCAACCTTTTTTATCAATATAATAGAACAGAATGAAATGGGACTTGTCGTTCCCGGCAATACAAAGTGCATCCTTGGGCACTGCATTTCTTAATTCTGTTTTATACACCAGCCAATCCTTATTAAATCCGGGTTTTTCCGAATCCCAGCGGCCTTCCATCCGTAAATGTGCTAATACCGGAAGTGATACAAGTGCAAGTATTGATAGATATCTAAACCATTTTCCTGATTTCTCCAGCAGATAATATGCGCCATATCCAACCAGCATAAAGAGCAATGGATAAAAAGGAAATAGATAATAGTCATGTACCTTGGCGATCATATTGATCTCAAAGAAGAAATAAGCTAATACCACTAAGCTTAATAAAAGATAAACCAGAAAGTATTGGTGGCGATGTACCTTGTTTTTAAATAAAAAATAAAATCCCACCAGAAAAAACAGAACAGATCCATAGTTTAACAAAGACTCAGGTAGTGTAGAGAAGAGGTTGTGCTGAAGATAATCAAGAACTGTTGAAAAGGATACCTGGTTATCAAGCACTCCGCTTGTTATCCCATTTCCACGCCATTTGGGGATCACCGATATATACCAGGCGAATGGAAACAGAATTGTTATGAATGCTGCAATACTGGCTTTCAAATGATCTTTTTTAAAGCCTCCGTTTTCCCTAATGTTCACTAACAGGTAAACAAACGGAACTATAAAATAGATAACAAATGGGAGTTTGCATAATGCCCCTATACTTAACATAAGTCCACTGAGGAAAAGGTGAGAATATTTTTTATGATGGGTCCACCCGAAGAAAAAAGACAATCCCCATATTGAACAACAAAGTGCCAGGTTGTCTGGAATAGGATTGATGGTGAAATAAAAAAAACAGGGCGAAAAATTAAAACACCAGGCACCTATGATGGCCAGTTTTTCCTTTTGGAAAATATTCTTCAATAACGTGTACATTCCCAACACCGAGAATAAACCAGTAATAAACATGAAGATCCGGCTTATGATGAGATGATTGCCCCAAATTTTATAAGTACCGGCAACCAGCCATTGCATCAATGGGAACTCCATTTGAAATAATCCATCACCAGAACCCCGGTCGTTTTTTTTCGGATGCAGAATATTGAAATCCTCCTCATAGAAATTATTGATGGTAGACTGGGTTTGCGTTTGTCTCCATACATGCCAGCTAATGAGTTCCTTGTTAAAATGGCGCCAATGCATGGCAAGGCTGATCAATGCAATACCAATAAGAATGAGCCATTTGTTTTTTTTCATGAACAGGACAAAGATAAGAATATGATGGCAACAGGCATGATATTCTTATTTGGCCGATTGTTCCTTTTTCATTAATCTTCTTTTAAGTCCACTTTCCATAATTGCGTTCAACGGAAAAATGCAGGCCGCCAGCACAGCATTAATAAATAGTTTATACAGAGGCTCACCTCCGCTATATTTTTCCACATAAGGATCAATTAACAAGAGTATGAACTCAAAGAGCAGAAGGAAGGCAAAAAAGGTAACCGATCTGGCTACGGGAGGACTCACCTTTACAAAACCAATCATTAAAACAACCAATCAGATGCCTAATAATCCCACAAACATTCCACTGTATTGAAGTTCATTCTTTCTTTTTCTGGCTTTGGTAGCCGTTCTAATTTTTTCTTCTTCAGCGAGTTTACGTTCTCTTTCCACTTTTTCTATTTCATGACGCATTTCCAGGCGACCAATGTCTTTACTTTTTTCATCATTGAATAAACTATCCTTAGCGGCAGTGAAATCCTGATAATGTTTGAAGGCCAATTCAAAGCGATTTGTTTCGGAATATAGTTTGCTGAGTGCTTCGTTGTTCTCTTTAATAGCTTCCAATGAGCCAATTTCCTTGGCTATAGCAAGTGCCTGCATTAAATATTCTTCCGCCTCCTTGTAGTTTTTTTCCTCGCTGTAAATCTGACCAATATTACCCAGGTTGAAGGCAATGCTATACGTGTTTTCTATTTCCTGATTAAGCTTCAACGCTTTTTGATAATACTCCAAAGCCATTGGGAGGTCATTGTTTTTATGATAGGCAGCACCGATATTACCAAGATTACCGGCACTTTCTATTGCTATTCCCAATGTATCGTTTAATTTCAACGACTTAAAGTAGTATTCCAGCGCTTTTGGATAGTCTTTTTTCGCGAAATAAACATTTCCTATGTTGTTGAGATTCGTTGCAACTACTGCCTGATTGCCCAAATTCTGATTGAGCCGCATTGCCTGATCAAAGTATTCCAATGCTTTTTTATGATCCTGTTGATCATAATACACGAGTCCCAGGTTATTCAGGTTTTGAGCAATTTTTACTTTATTTCCCAGCTCAACATTCAGCTTTAATGCCTTGAAATAATATTCTAAGGCCAGTGTATGGTCTCCCTGGTTTCTGAATACAATTCCAACGTTATTATAAGTGGAGGCAGCTATATTTTTTTCACCCAGACTTTCGCTGATGTCGATTGCTTTAAAATAATATTCAAGAGAAGTTTTATACTCCGACTTCAAAAAATCATAAGCACCCAGATTCCCATATATTTTTGCCAATGCTCTTTGTGTTGACCGGTTGATTGATGGATTTTTTTGTGCTGGACTGGTTAGAATCGTTGTTGCCAGTTCTAAAGCTTTTTTGCACAAGATAATAGCGGTATCCGTATTCTGGAACATGAACTCCCATCCAAGTTCCCTCAAGTGATTTACCTTATTGGTGTCATCCTTATCTGTTTTGATGAGTGCACTGAGCGAATCCGCTTTTGAAATTTGTGAAGATGCAGGTTGGGAAAGAATAAAGAGCAACAATGCCCCTGCAAGTTGGAATAATTTTCGGCTCATAGTATTTTGTTTTATACATGAAATAAATGGCTATTATGAGCCACTATTTCATAACCGAAAGATAAAACAAAAAATAAGAAAGGGGTCTATTTCTTCATCACCTTTACCCGGGCCACATTGTGACCATCCACAATTTCCAGATAGTAAATCCCGGCAGCCTGTTCAGAAATATCAAACCCAACGCTAATACCGCTGATATTTTCCTTTTTCATCAGGATTTGTCCAGTGAGATTCATCAGTTTGACCGTTGCGTTTTCCAAACCATTGTTGACCGATAGAATTAAATTACCGGCTGTTGGATTCGGATATAAATGGACCGAATTTTCAAAGCTGTTTTCTGCCAAGGCAAACAGGTTGATATTATAACAGCCTGATGTATCAGCGCAATTGTTATAGCTGATCCTCACAGCAAAATTTCCGTTGTAAACCGCATCGTAACTTTGATTGGTTTGTCCTGCAATGGGGGCATAGGCACTATCACAATTCAACCACTGATAACTTGCTCCGGTGGCATTTGCAATAAGCGTAGGCCCACTCACAAAAATCGAAGTATCAATCAGGTCGCATACATTATATCTCGTAACACCAATTGAATATCCTGAAATATTGTTGCTGCCGGTAACAATCACTTTGTCATCGGCCTGGATGGCAACTGACCAACCGATATCACCACTACCACCTAGATCTGTTGTTACCTTTCCGCCAGTACCAAAAGATGCATCCAAACTTCCATCATTGTTATAGCGTGCTAGACCAAAATCAAGGTTTACTCCATTGGCAGTTTGACCTGCAACTAGGATCCTTGTATCAGATTGGATGGCCACAGAATAACCATGATCATTGCCCACGGCAAAATCGGTGGTTACCATACCATCCGTATCAAAAGCATTGTCTAAACTTCCATTTGTATTGTATCGCACCACCGCAAAATCGAAATCTACACCATTGCTGCTGATACCAGCAACAACCAATCTGCCATCCGCCTGGATTGCCAAAGAATAACCCTGATCATTGGATGATCCAATGGGAGTAGTTACTTTACCATCTGTATCAAAAGTAAGGTCAAGAGACCCATCAGTATTGTAACGGGTCAATGCAAAATCCATATCCGTTCCATTTGAACTCCATCCTGCAACCACGATCCTTCCATCAAGTTGAACCGCAATTGCACGACCTACATCGATAGCTGCCGCAAAATCCGTGGTTACGATCCCATCAACATCAAAAGAAGGATCTAAAACTCCGTTGGTATCATAGCGGCATACACCAAAATCTTCATTCACACCATTATTGGTAAAACCTGCGAGTAAAATCTTTCCATCCGTTTGTAATGCTACTGATTGGCCCTGATCGTTGGCACTTCCAAGGGGTGTAGTCACAATTCCACCGACACCAAAAGTATTATCCAATGAACCATTTATATTGTATCGGACCAAAGCAAAATCGTTGGAGGTTCCGGTGCTTGTAAAGCCAGCCACTAATATTTTGCCGTTAGGTTGTAAAAGAATGGCCTGACCCGCTTCATTACCAGCCCCAATGGGTGTAGTTACTGATCCACCCAGACCAAAACCCGCATCCAAACTACCATCAATATTATATCGCACCACTGCAAAGTCATTATTTGCACCGTTATTACTGAGACCAGCTACTACCAGTTTGCCATCTGCCTGCTGAAGAATGGAATAACCTTTATCATCAGCAGTACCGATATCAGTGGATACAATACCACCTGTTCCGAAAGTTGCATCGAGTGTCCCTGGTTGGGCGTAAACGGAATTTGAAATAAATAGGGTAAGGAAAGCGCCGGTTAGAAGTGAGTAGATCTGTTGTTTCATTTATTTGAGTTCTGTAGGTAGACTGTATAAATTTAAAGTATTTTTTAAGGTTATAAAGTATCACCAAGATATGGTTTGGATAGATTAAATCCTAATATTTCCCCGGAATGGGAAGAAATGATTGGGCTGCTATATAGAGAGTACATAATTGATTATTAGTGAGATAACGCTGATTTCGATGTGGGTTCCGGAATTTTTATCCAGCCTTCAAAGAAATTATCTGTAGAATACGGGATGGATTCATCTTTGTTTCATCTTCCCAAAATTGTTCCCTCCATTTTCTGCACTTTAATATCCCCGCATTTGAAATGTCCTTTAGGACATGTCTTTTTTCCATGCAGTCCGCAAGGCTTGCATGCTAATTTCTCATCGGTTTGAAGAACATAGGATTGATCCGATAGCGGACCAAAGCCAAATTCGGGAATGGTAGAACAAAATAAAGCAGTTACCGGTGCATTCAAAGCTGATGCAAAATGTAGCGGGGCTGAGTCGTTCACATAATTCATCGTTGCATTTTTCATCAATGCAGCGGATTCTAATAAAGTAAGCTTACCTGCTAAAACTTCCACCTTTTTCGAATTGGCTATCTGTTTAATAAAAGTGCAAAGTTCAAGATCATATTTTGAACCCATCAGATAAATGGTGAATTTCTCCTGTAGATTGTTCACAAGCAGGAGCCATTTGTTTACCGGGAGTTGTTTGGTGAACCATACAGAGGCAGGTGAAATACAAATGTAAGGTTCGGTGGGTTTGATCTTTTCAAAATCTTCAGCGGAAGGATATAATTTCGGAAGAACTAAGGAAGCATCCGTTAGTTTTTCAACGAGTGATAAATTTCTTTTGATTTCGTGCTCTCCGGAAATTCGATGGACCACCCGTTGTGAAAACAAAAATGACAATGGATTTTTATTAAACCCTATTTTGTTCTTTGCCCCCGATAAAACAGTCAATAGCCCGGTGGTAAGAAATCTTTGCACATTGATCACGTAATCGTACTTTTCTTTTCTTACCATTTTGATCAGGTTGATAAGATTCCTGTATTTTTTCTTTTTTTTGTCGAATACAAATAGTTGTCTAATATGCGGATGACGAAACAACAGGTCCTCATTTCCTTTGCGAACAACAAAATCGATTGTGCAATCAGGATAAAATTTCTTCAGCTTTTCTACAATGGGAGTAGCTAATACCACATCTCCAATAAACGCCGTTTGAATGATCAGGATCTTCATCGCATGCGAAAATACGGATATTTTTTTAGCCGGATTTACGCAAAAGCGTCAAGCATTAAATAATGTAAAATATAAAATGATTGAGTGTAAAACTACTCGACTGACATAACCTCGAGTAGCATTGGACCACTATCTATGGGATATCCCTCTACCTTTTCGGCATGAATGGTTACATATTGGTCCGCATAGTCATCCAGATTTACATGACTGCTTTTAATGGCATACGTGGTGCCCTGAATATCGATGGTATGGGTACCGTACATATAGGTGGTAGCACCTTGCACTTTAATGGTTCCCCCTCCATCTATTTTTTTACAACTAATGAGTGTGAAGGTGGCGACAAAAACGAGGATCAAAAAATACTTAGCTTTCATATTGGGTCAGCTTTAAATTGGATACTTAATTAATAACTGGTAGAATGCTTGTTTAGTATGAAAGTGAAGGATCAGAACCGATATTTTCTTACGCTCCATGCCCAAAGCATCAACCCAAACTGAAGTCCAAGCCTTAACCAGGCCGCCCATAGCGGCATTATGAATGCAGATCCCGGAATATTTCCACCCATTTGAACATGATAAATATGAGAAGGAAGGAAAGCGATCAGCATTAAAATGATGCCCATAGAGATCCATTTTCTCTTGGCCGGAACTACCACCAATGAAATTCCTAAAACGATCTCAGTGATACCTGCCACAATGTTAATCTCTGGTATATAAGGGAAATAGGGTGGGATCAGTTGTATGTATGAATCAGAATGAAGGAAATGATTGACTCCGGCTCCCGTATAGGCCAATGCCTGTAACCATAGGCTCATACGTTGAAGATTTTTTTTACGATTCATTAAACATTATATTTTTTTAACCTATCCATTTAAGCCAGGCTGATCATTAAAATGGCCAATACGGCCAATCCAATTCCAAGCCATTGTTTTCGGTTGAGTTTTTCTTTGAACACAAATACACCACATAATACCACCAGCAAAAGAATCCCAATATTAACGATGGTGTAAACCGTGCTGCTGTTATCTTTCCACAATGGATTTTTGAGTGTCAGAAGTAATAAAAAAATGGAAAACCAATTGATGGCTCCCAATATAATACCACCTATGATATTTTTGAAACGAATCTCCTCTTTTCCGGAGATCAGACGATAGATCAATACCATAAAACCAGCAATAAAGGCAGCGGAAAAAGTGATCATTGAAAAGAAACCAGAACCACCCTCCTTTAAATGAACGACCTGATTGTAGTTAAGTGAAATATCAATAAACCCGCCTCCAAAAAAAAGAATGATGGGTAGAATAATGAATTTTCTGTTTACTTCTTTTGGGTTGATCTGTACGATGAATAAGACGGAAGCCAGGGCCAGCAAAATCCCGATTATTTTATAGACATCAATACTTTCATGAAAATAAATAATGCCAAAGAATACAGTGATCACCAGGCTCATTTTACTGGCAACTGAAGTGACCGAAGCTCCCATCTTTTGGGTGCTTTGAGCCATGATATAAAAGTTGATAATAAATACAATACCGAGAATGATCCCGTTGAGGAACCAGGGCTGGTGTATATGGTTTAAAATAGTGGTAGAGTTGGGCTCAACAAGAAACCCAATAAGACCTGCCGTCCCATAATTTACAACGATGGCCTGAAATGCATCTATCTTTAGTTTTTCAAAGATCTTAAAACCAATCACCAGTAAAGCACAAGCAACAATGCAGAAAACAAGCTCAAACATGTGAAGCAGGATGGATATAATGGTTAACAACATCTGGACCTAGGACCATTTTCTTATAAGGTTCAGCCATTAAGAGGGGAGCAGCCAGCCCCTGATGGATATGCATGTTTGTATTAGTAATAACGATGGCTTCATCCCAGAACCCACAATCGATGAAACATTGAAGCGTTTTAGCTCCTCCTTCCACAAGGATGGACTGGATCTTGTTTTTGAGACAATAGTCCGTTATTTTTTCAATGAGCCGGTTTTTAGATTCAAAAAAAACCGGATTGGAGGCCCATATTTTATAGTCCGATGGAATATCCTTAGGAGAAGCTAGTATGAATGGAATAGGATTTTTTCCTTCAACCAACCTAACATTGAGCTGTGGATCATCCTTCAACACCGTATGCTTTCCTACCAGGATAGCCTGAACTGTGCTCCGCCATTGGTGTACTATAGTCTGCGCTTCGGAGTTAGATATTTTGAGTGGTTGTTTGTGTGATTGTTTCAATGGTGCTATAAATCCATCGGCTGTTTGTGCCCATTTGAGAATAATAAAGGGACGGTTATAGGAATAATATGTAAAAAAGAACCGGTTGAGTTCTCTGCATTCTTTTTCAAGAATGCCTGTTATTACCTCAATTCCGGCAGAGCGAAGCTTTTCAATTCCCCTTCCTGAAACCGCCGGAAAGGGGTCAGCAGTTCCTATAACAACTTTTTTGATTTTTTTTTCGATGATGAGATCGGCACAGGGCGGGGTTTTTCCATGATGAGAGCAAGGTTCGAGGTTGACATATAGGGTGGAATCCGCAATTAAATTCTTATCTTGCACTGACTGCAAAGCGTTCACCTCTGCATGTGCCCCTCCGTAAACTTCATGAAATCCTTCACCAATGATTGTTTCATTGTACACGACCACTGCACCCACTAATGGATTAGGCGCTACTTTCCCCAGCCCACGGGATGCCAGATCTATACAACGTTGAAGGTAGTTTTCGTGTAACATGAGCTATAAATTGCTAAAAAGCAGGCTATATCAACAATTCATTGTTTAAATCAATTCAACCACAAATTAAGAACATAAATCATTAATACGAATTTTGTAATGGAAAAAATAATTGAAGCAGGTATGAAAGCAAGGGTTTTATTTATTTTGATCTTTCTGATCGGTGGAGGTACAACCCTGTATTCACAAACCGACAAAGTAAAAGATACTACGCTTAGTATAAAATATCTTATCAGTTCCGATTGGACGTTTACCTTCGGGAATCTCAATAGTTTTATTAGTGTTAACCAGGGCCAGTTGGCCATCGAACAAAGAGTTATTGGAGCAAAGGTTCTTGCCAGATATCGATATGGTGCAATTGAAGGTGTTCCGAATTACAACGAATTATATGCCAATGGAGAACTTATGCTTTTTCCACAAAACAGGGTGTATGCATTCACGAATGGAGGAGCAGAATTTTCATTGTTAAGAGGTCTGAATTTAAGGGCATGGGGTGGACTCGGTGCCGGCTTTAAGGTTTTGAATTCAGAAGATCATGTATTTGAGCCTGCTGTATCAATCAACTATGAGTATAATAACTACTCCACAGCCATCTTTTATAGTGGCGACTCCACCACACTGGTGCATACCGCAATGACCAGTATTGGGTGGACTGGATCACATAACTTTTTCAAGAAAAAATTATTAATGGTACATAATTTTAAATGGTCGCAGGATTTAATTTTTGCCGCCAACTATAAGTTTGATGGAGGATTTACCCTCGCCGTTCCTGTGATCAAAAATTTCATGGTCAAAACGGCCATTACAGGTTCTTATCAGAATATCGTTCCTTCGGATAAAAAACAGGCGGATCTAATCTGGACCATTGGTTTGGCCTGGGGGAATTTGTAAAATTTTATTTCACCAAAAGGGAATGGAGGCCTAGCGAAAGCAGGCCTCTTTTTTATTTTAAAAAGTGTATCATTGTGTGAATAATACACACATGCAGAATTTTCCAGATGGAAAGGTTCCGGTAACTGATAACAAAGCATCTTCATTGCTAAAATTGGCAAGAACTGCATTGACTCCGCTATATCCTTTATCAGAAGCAGAACCTATGACCTTCTGGTTACTTGAACATTTTACGGGGATCCATAAAAATAAACTTCTTCAGGAACCAGATGTTCACGTGAATCAATCCGCGGTTATTCATTTTTGCAACGCAGTTGAAGAATTAAAAAAAGGAACCCCGATTCAGTATGTAGTAGGTGTGGTGGATTTTTATAAGCTAAAGCTAAACGTAAATCCAACGGTCTTAATTCCAAGACCTGAAACGGAAGAATTAGTGGATATTATCATTCATGAAAACAAGGAAAGAACGGGATTGAGAATACTGGATATTGGTACCGGTTCAGGGTGCATTGCCCTGAGTTTGGCAGCTCATCTGATAGGATCGACAGTCACTGCGATCGATATCAGCAGAGAGGCCCTTACATTAGCGATCGAAAATGCAACCTTCAACAAAATAAAGAATGTTGAATTCCTTGAAATTGATTTTTTGGAAGAAAATTATTTTGTCGAAAAAGAGTTTGATATGATCGTTTCTAATCCGCCTTATATCGCGTTAACCGAAAAATCGACGCTGGAGAAACATGTGGCTGATTTTGAACCAGAAATAGCCTTGTTTGTACCGGACCATGATCCACTGGTTTTTTATAAAGGGATTGCTGCTATGGCAAAGGATCATCTCAAACCTAAAGGCATGGTATATGTGGAGATCAATGAAATGTTCGCAAAAGAAACCCTGAAGATTTTTACATCAGATTCATTTTCTTCTGTAATTTTGAAAACCGATCTGTTTGGCAAAAACCGATTTATTAAAGCAGAAAAAATATGACCGATCTTTTTAAGGAAGACGCCATTAGAAAAAAAATTGAAGAGCTGACCCAACAGCTCAATTATCATAATCATCAATACTATGTATTGTCTGATCCTAAAATAGATGATTTTGCTTTTGATAAGCTGTTAAAAGAACTGGAGGCTTTAGAAAAAGAATATCCTTCATGTGCAGATGAAAACTCACCAACAAAAAGAGTAGGGGGTGATATTACCAAGAAGTTTAATACCATTGCGCATAAATCCAGGATGATGTCGCTGGATAATACTTATACGTTAGAGGAATTGCAGGATTTTCATGACCGGGTTACCAAGGATATTGGAGAAGTTGAATATGTATGTGAATTAAAGATTGATGGGGTTGCTATAAGCATTACCTATTTGAATGGAAAACTAAAGCAGGCAGTTACCCGAGGTGATGGAGTGCAGGGAGATGAGGTAACCACGAATGTAAAAACGATCCGGTCTGTTCCTTTGCAATTAACCGGAGACTATCCACCCGAACTTACCATCCGCGGGGAGATATTCATGCCTAAAACCGTTTTTAACCAGATCAATGAGGAGATCAGGGTAGAACTTGAGGAAAAAGGTTTGGATGAAGAAGAAATATTTGAACAACAGTTAAAGAATCCGCGTAACGCTACCTCAGGAACCATTAAACAGCAGGATTCAAAAGCAGTTGCAGCACGTAAACTGGATGCTTTTTTATATACGGTAATAGCTGAAGAGGCTCATATAACCAATCATTACGAATCAGTGATGAAAGCCAGATCCTGGGGATTTAAAGTATCTGAACATATCAGGAAATGTGGTTCGTTGGAAGAGGTGATCAAGTTTATCAACGAATGGGAGAAAAAAAGATTTGATCTGGATTTTGAGACCGATGGAATTGTAGTTAAGGTGAATGGATACACCCAACAGAAAACTTTAGGCTCCACTGCAAAATCCCCCCGATGGGCCATCGCATTTAAATATCCGCCGGAAAAGGCAACAACCATTTTACAGGAAATCACCTTTCAGGTGGGCAGAACAGGTTCTATTACACCGGTGGCTAATCTAAAACCCGTTCAATTGGCGGGCACTACGGTTAAACGGGCATCTTTGCATAATGCCGACATCATTGCGCAAATGGATTTGCGCATTGGAGATACCGTCTCAGTTGAGAAAGGTGGAGAGATCATTCCAAAAATAACGGCAGTTGATCTGAGCAAACGTTCACCTGACTCGAAAGAATTTAAATATATTACACATTGTCCTGAATGTAATACAACTCTTATACGCAAGGAAGGGGAGGCCAATCATTATTGCCCCAATGAGGATGGCTGTAGCCCCCAGATATTGGGTAAGCTGGTCCATTTTATTGGTCGTAAAGCCATGAATATTGATAGCTTAGGGGAAAAGACGATCGCTTTATTCCTTGAAAAGGGATTAGTAAAGAATGTGGCAGATTTCTATACGTTAAAGTATGATGATATTATTCAATTGGAAGGATTTAAGGAGAAATCCACTCAAAATATCCTGGAAGGGATAGAGAAGTCCAAAGAAATTCCTTTTGCACGTGTTTTATTTGGGTTGGGTATTCGCTATGTAGGTGAAACGGTAGCCAAGAAGCTGGCTCATTCCTTTCAAAACATGGATGCGATCATGCATGCTAATAGCGAAACGCTGTGTTCGGTGGATGAGATCGGGGAAAAAATTGCAGATTCCGTGGTTGCGCATTTTAAACGGCCTGCAAATGTAGAACTTATTGAAAGACTGAAGAGTTATGGTCTTCAATTTGAAGCATCAGTTGATACAAATATAGCCACTTCAACCAGGTTGAATGGGCTTACTTTTGTGTATTCAGGTACTTTTTCAAAGGTTTCCAGGGATGAGATCGAGGATTTGATCCTGAATAATGGCGGCAAGAAATCGGGTTCGGTTTCTAAGAAGACCAGTTTTTTAATCGCCGGGGATAAAATGGGCCCCGAAAAGCGTAAGAAGGCAGAAGAGTTTGGGGTAAAGATCATTTCGGAAGACGAATTTTTAGCTATGATCAAAGAATAGCTTTTTATGGAGTTTGGGTCAATTGATCGTTCATCAGGATAGAGGTGAAGAAGTCAATAAGTGGCATATTAGTCGTAAATCGTAAATCCAAAATCGTAAATTTACCTCATGGTCCTCGCTTCTATCAGAAAGATCTCCGGCAAAAAGAAGCTCAAAAAGCTAAAGCTAAAGAAAGCTTCACCCGTTGCTTTTCAAAAGATAAAAAAGGTCGGTATTATCTATTATGCCTTGTCAGAACCGGATATTAAAACATTACATAAGATCCTGAAAAGTCCTTTTTTTGAAGATAAGGAAGTATACACCATTTGCTGGTTAAAGACCACGAAAAAAAAACCACATCCACAAATAGAAGGAATTACTTTTGTGGAACGAAGCGATTTTGATACGAAGTTTTTACCAGGCTCTAAAAAAACGCGATATTTTTGTGAAGCTGATCTGGACTTGCTTATTGACCTCACAACCGAATATCATTTTCCAATGCATGCCATGGCAGTTATGTCAAACGCCAAATTAAAAACAGGTGTGAATCATAAACTTAACTGGCATTTACAACTCAAAATAAAACCCTCCGAGGCAAAAAGCGGGAATAGTCTTTATCTGCTTGATCAGATTTTGTACTATTTAGAAAAACTTTTTTAGTACGTGACCATCAATTGTAGAAAGACGGGGATTGTTAGTACTTTTTTTCTGTTCAATCTTTTCTGGCTAAGTTATTGTATCATTTTTTGTTCAAATGCAGTATTATGAGCTTTAACTATCCTAAAAGCGTAACCATAGGGGATATTACGATCCGTGACGGTTATCAGCACGAAGAAAAATTCATTTCCACAGAAGCGAAAATATGGATTGCCGAACAATTGATCCTGGCCGGGTTTAAACATATCGAAGCCACGAATCTTGGAAATCCGAAAGGAATGCCCCAGTTTAGAGACGCTGAGGAAGTTTTAAAAGGGATCAGAAATACAAAAACCATTCAACCTTTGTTATCAGGAGTAAAGCTTACCGCAGTCACCATTCGGGAGAAAGCGATTGAACGGGCAATCAAAGCAAGAAAAGAAGGATGGGGGCCTGATAGAATCCTGGTCATGGTTTCTACGAGTGATGCTCATCATCAAAAAAATTCAGGAATGAGCCTGGATGATTACTGGAAAATGTGTGAAAAATATATTCCACTGGCCAGAGAAGCTGGCATGAAGGTAAATGGAACGGTAAGTACCATCTGGGGATGCCCCATTACCGGGCCAACTGATATGAAGGATGCCATTATATTTTCGAAAAAATGGTTCGACCTGGGGGCAACAGATATTGAGCATGCTGACCATGATGGAAGCGCATCACCTGACAGAGTCTATCGCTATTATTCGATGTTGATGGATGCGTTTGGTGATCCTTCCAAGCATATCGTGCACTTTCATACCACAAGGGGTTGGGGATTAGCCAATGTATTGGCTGCACTACAAGCCGGTATGACCAACTATGAATCAACCCTTGGTGGAATAGGTGGACAGCCTGCCAATTTTGTGGATGGAACACCTGTGACTGGTACCGGAGAATATTATTATAAGGATCCAAATCTGGTGGGTTTGGTGAGCACGGAAGATATGGTTGTAATGATGGATGAAATGGGAATAGAAACCGGAATTGATATAGATAAACTCTTGGACATTGGCAAAATGAATGAGAAGATCGTGGGCCGTACTTTAAGATCCGAAAGCATCAAAAATGGCCGAATTCCCAAAGAGTTATCTGGCAAAAAGAAGGAAGATGTTCCATCCGTGCTTATTAAATAGATGTTTGCGTAAAAGTATTATGGATAAATTTCTTTCCCTTTGAATATTCTCGGATTGATTGATTGATATCTTTTGGTTATTAACTGATTGTTCAGTAAAGTTTGAGATAGTCTTCGGTGTCTCATATTTACTTGATTGTTTATTAGTAATTTAGTAAATCAGGCCTCATTTTATCACCAAAAGTTATCCTCAATACTTTAAGCTAACGCTTGATTTGTCTATATTTCCAACAAATTTCTAGGACAATGAACCCATCAAAATTATTATTTACAGTTTTGCTGTGTCTTTCAGCGAACTTTCTTTTTTCTCAGACAAATGTGGCTATCAATACAACCGGTGCGGTGGGAAACGCCAGTGCTATGTTGGATGTAAGTTCCACCAATACCGGTATGCTTGTACCAAGGGTTGCTCTTACAGCTACCAATGCTGCAGCACCTGTTGCTGCGCCAGCTACTTCGCTGTTGGTTTATAATACAGCTACAGCAAGTGCAGGTCTTACCCTGGTAACACCCGGATATTATTATTGGGATGGGGCACAATGGGTTCGCTTCGTTACTGGTGCTTTACCCGGACCAGCATGGATGGTAACCGGGAATACAGGAACAAATCCTGCTACTCATTTTGCAGGAACAACAGATGCAGTTGATTTTGTGATCAGAACCAACAATACTGAAAAAATGAGAATTACCTCTGGAGGAAATGCAGGCATCGGAACCAATGCTCCTGGATATCAACTTACCCTGGGTGCCACAGGAAGTGTATTTGGTGTGGAGAACACGGCTTCTTTTGTAGCCAGGAATGCTGCCAGTACTTATGAAGCTTATTTATGGCCAAGATGGAGTGATAATGTAATGTACTTGAATTATGGCGCCAATGGTTTTAATATTCGGAATAATGCATCTACCACTGCGATGTTCATGACGAATGGAGGTTTAGTGGGAGTTGGTAATTTTACCAATCCGCAAGTACGTCTTGCTATTGATGGAGCCGGCACCAACGTATATGCAACCTCCGCCTGGGTTGAAAATAATATGCACGTACAGGGAAATGAAGTGTTAACGATAGGAGGAAGAGGTAGATTGAGGGTTGGAACTGCATGGAATTTTGCAGGGCTTTATTCTGATGTATCCTCTGGCGGAGCAGCAAATGACCTGATATTGGGTTCAAGTTCTGGAACCACCAGAGTAGGTCCCGGTGCGGGATCTGGTCAGCATTTGCGTTGGGCAAATTCAAATTTACGGGATGATCAGGGAGGATCGATGGAATTAGGAGGAAGTGATCTTAACGGTCAGGGTGGATCTGGAACTCCTTATATCGACTGGCATATTAATGATGGATATACCCGTGACTATGACTTTAGAATGATTGGTGGTACCGATGCAAATGGTGATATTCTTACCTTCTGGACCTATGCGGCCAATACGCTTTACCGGTATATGGATTTTGACTGGATTGGTGCTTATGATTGCTGGGCCGACGTTTCAGCCTGGAGATATTGGGCCAATGCAAGTAATGCATTGTATTGGGATGTGGTAAATGACCTCGATGTGATCGATGCCATCCATCCGAAAGCAGGTTTTGATGGAAAAACAAAAGAACCTATTGTGCTGAATGATCCACTCACAATGCCTGATTTTCTGGTTTCTAAAACCAATGATAATAAAGGCTATGCTTATGACATCGGTGCAACTGCTAATTTTTCCATTGGAGCAATTCGCATGCTGAGAAGAGAAACCAAAACAAGTGATGAAGCCATTGATTCAAGAATTGATCGCCTGGAAGCTATTATTACTCAATTAACCGGACAACCATTGGGTCAGATTGACTATACTGCGAATTCTACCGCTTTTGCAGGAATTGAGTCCTTTGTTGTAATGGATGCCCGGGTAAGCATCGATTCGAAAATAACGATTAGTGGTTTATCGAATTATGAAATTGTAAAACAAACGAATGGAAGTTTTGCGATCAAATTTTCAACACCACCAGTAACTGATGTAAATTTCTCGTATTCCGGTAATTTCTAATAGAAGAACGCAAGTAATAGAATTGACTTAAAACTGCATTAAAAAGCAAAAGCCCCATATGGGGCTTTTGCTTTTTAATGCCATTATGTATTTTAATTCTTTACAACTCGCTTCACTACCGATTGATCTCCCATATCGCTCTTGATCATATAAATACCTGAGGCTAGGTTTTCAAGATTCATCGTGTATTGTTGGCTCTGCGGATTAAATGAATAGAGAACAGCACCCGTGCAACTGATTATATCTACCTTATTTATCGTGAATAATGATTGCACATTCACATTTCCGTGTGAAGGATTTGGATAGATACTTACTCCTTCGCTTAAATTGAGATATTCATTTACTCCGGAATATAATTCATAACAGACATAGATCATATCTGCCGCATTTCCAATATTGGATCCTGCATCCGGATTGGTAGCCCCCACGCCATGACCAACAGCTACATCACTTTGATAGATCATACTGATACAGGTAGGATCAACCTCTCTTGCCATAGATGCATATACCTGCTCAGTAAAGTCATCTGATAAAACACGAACAGGTGTGATCCAATTGGCTCCGCCATCTATGCTTTTTGTATAATAAACATTGCGAATATTATTTCCACCACCATCATCAGAGTTTTCTACGAGGGCAGAATAAGTAAGATGTAATGCATTTGTATTATCAACCCCTGCACTTGGAAAACTTGATAGGGATGTCTGGTAAGTACCCCAAGCAGTTACTGTGATGGCAAGGTCTCCGTCTACATCTTCAAGATCGGCGATGAGAACGGGACTATTCGGCGCCATTCCTTCATTCCAGTAAAGTAATCCGGAAGTACCTGGAAAATAAGATATCTGTGCGTCTGTAGTATCATCATTTAAAATATTCATATTGCCAAAAAACACATGGGCCACATCATTTGTATCCAGTAATACATGTAGTGATCCGTCATTTGTAGCTGTGGTATCGATGAGCTGATCTACAAACAGATCAATTGGAAAATCGTAAACAATTGTTTTGGTCCAGTTGGTTCCATTATCTGTTGACTTCATCAGGAATACATCATTTGTAAACCCCCCGGCTACGTATGCAACTGTATTTCCACGTGCATCCAGGTCATAAGCATCTGCATCAAATCCTGAATACTGTGTTGAATCATGTAGTGTATTTACGTTGTGCATAATATCCCAGGAAGTTCCACCATTGGTCGACCGGCAATAGGTAAGGGCTCCCTGTTGTCCCATAAAATATGCTGGGGTAGTTGTTACCAAAGGATCAGTCGGGAAAGAAATCGAGATCATATGGATCGACATATCATTGCTTCCACCTACTGCGGCTCTGGGCCAAAGATTCCCATAGGGGGCACCTGGATTTGCCAGAATAGTTGCATTCTCCGTCCATGCACCAGTTCCCTTTACTGGACGTTTTGAAAAATAAATATCATAATCATTCGTAGTTGCTGTATTGTGGCTAATCAACACTTCGCTGTTATCACCTAATACCAATAAGGTTGGCCAGCCGGTTCTAACTGCCTCTACGCGAATGGAGGGGGCAGCACTCCAGCTAACACCATCATTATAAACATAACCAGTACCTCTGTCAGGCCAGGTCGAGCCCGGGTCATCCGAGAATGTAAAAACCGCACCGATCGTACCATCGGAATTGTACACGATCCTGTTTTCAATACCGCTGTTAGTTTGCAACTGATAGGTTGATGCACCCACATTTGTATTGGTTGATTTTTCTGATCCGGGATTCTGATTTTCGGGTTTAATAGTTACGGATCCTTCAAGCACTCCATGAAATTTATTGATCTTCTTTGATTCAATACTCATTAAATGTCTTGTGTTTTCATTGGTTGTAGGGGTTTGACTAAAAGCCGTAACGGTGAGACCCATTAAGCCAGCCAGAAGAAGTAAAGGTTGCTTCATAAGTATAAAGTATAATGATTGATTTTAAACAAATCTAGGATTTTTTAACTATACAGCCATCGTTTCCTAAGGAAAAAAATCTATTTGGCGAAGTTAAAGATGGATCTTTTATCCACCAGCCTTTGTACAGCAGTATCCAATGGTATAGGAGGGATTAGTTTTAATTCCATTAACCGATTCACAACTGCACCCAATTTTTCCGTGTCAACCCCCAGATCCATATTCCATTCCACTTCAGCATACCATTTAACAGCATCGAAATATTGAAGTCCAAATTCATCAGCAACCATTTTTATGATATCCCCGGATTGCACCAACCTACGTATTACCAGATGAAGCTGATCAAATAAATTATGCAGATCATTAAAATGATCTCTGAGCAATTTGTTTTGGCAAACCACTACAAATGATGGCCAGGGTGTAGGGCAGGAACCGATCTTCTCAAACTCCCCAGTGTCAACAAAAGGTTTGGTAATATATTTCTCCCAGAAAAAAATATCAGCTTCTCCACTTGCCAATGCTTTGCGTGCACCATCGAGGTCTTTTACGATGACAAAATCACTTTCCCTGAGCTGTAGATTTTTCTGACTTGCATTTACAAATGGCATTAAATGCGAACCTGATTTAAAACGACTGATCGCATA
>JANWKQ010000022.1 GCA_025451295.1 Flavobacteriales bacterium
GAAACTCCGTGGGTCGATTATGCTCTTGGGCCCAATGGTAGCTCGCTTTGGTAAAGGATTTATACCAAGACCCGGGGGTGACAAAATTGGGAGAAGAAGATTGGATACCCACTTTATTGGGTTGGAGAAGTTGGGTGTGATGATGGATTTTGAACCCAATTCTGCTTTTTATAAAGCACAAACAAAAAAACTGAAAGGAACTTATATCCATATGGATGAGATCTCGGTAACCGGAACAGCCAATGTGCTGATGGCTGCTACACTTGCCGAAGGGATCACCACCATTTACAATGCTGCATGTGAACCGTATTTACAGCAGTTATGCAAAATGCTCAACAATATGGGAGCAAAGATCAGCGGCATTGGTTCCAACCTACTGGTAGTTGAAGGGGTAAGTAAATTGGGAGGTTGTATTCATCATACATTGCCTGATATGATAGAAGTGGGCAGCTTTATTGGACTGGCAGCACTTACTCAATCTGAACTTACGATAAAAAACTGTTCAATTCCTGATCTGGGTGTGATCCCGGATATGTTTAAGAAGCTGGGGATCAAACTCGAAATAAAAGGAGATGATATTTATATTCCTACCCAGGAATTTTTCGAGATCGAAACTTTTATGGATGGTTCCATCCTGACCGTTTATGATGCTCCCTGGCCTGGATTTACCCCTGACCTCATCAGTATTGTGCTTGTAACCGCTATTCAGGCGAGGGGTTCAGTGCTCATTCATCAGAAAATGTTTGAGAGCCGTTTGTTCTTCGTTGATAAACTCATTGATATGGGAGCTCAGATCATTCTATGTGATCCACACCGGGCTACCGTGATCGGCCTCGATAGAAAATATCCATTACGCGGTATAGAAATGACATCACCGGATATCAGAGCAGGAATGGCTTTGTTGAATGCAGCACTCAGTGCAGAAAGCAATAGCCGGATCCATAATATCGAACAGATTGACCGTGGATATGAAAAAATCGATGAACGTCTCAACAACCTCGGAGCAAAGATCACCCGACTCAAAAAGGCTTAAGTACTCCCCAAAAAATCCTAATTCCAAAATCCCTCATCCTGATTCCATTGTTTTGGTCTCATTTTTGGATATATTTGTTATATAATAATCAATTATGAAGCGTAGTAATATTATTACCATCTCCGTTGTTTTGATCCTGATCTGTAGTGGATTTGTCATCAAAGGATCACTCGAATCTTCAGCCAGTAAGAACCGGGTTATAGGTTTGAATATTGGTGATACCGCTCCTCCGATTGAGCAGACGGGTGTTGATGGTAAGACTGTTAAGCTGTCATCTATAAAAAATAAAATAATTTTGATCGACTTCTGGGCCAGCTGGTGCAGACCTTGCCGTAACGAAAATCCAGCAGTCGTAGCTGCTTATAATGAGTTCAAGAATAAAAAACTAAAAGGCGGCAAAAAGGGATTTACAGTGTTCTCTGTATCGCTTGATCAAAGTGCAGATGCCTGGAAAGCGGCCATCACACAGGATGGATTGGTATGGAAAACGCATACCAGTGATCTTAAAGGCTGGGGCAATTCGGTAGCGAAGACCTATGGAATCGTATCGATCCCTAACAATTTCCTCATTGATAGCAAGGGTGTTATTATCGCCAAGAATCTTCGGGGTGAAAACCTAACCGCTGAGCTAACCAAGTTACTTAAGTAAATTTATCACGATACCATATTGTAAAGACGGACCTTTTGGTTCGTCTTTTTTTATGGCGCCCTACGCTATGCGGCGGGGTCGCTGTTCGCTCCGCCCCGGCTACACCGGAGCTATGCCCTTCGCAGCGCTGGCGCATTCTGTCACCCCTTCGGGGTTTTACGGTTGTACAAACTTAATTTCTAGAATCATTTTAGGCCTTCGGACTTTTACGAATTCAAAAGGATTAAGGGAAGATGGAAGTGACAGTATTTAGATAGTAAAAACCAGTTAAATGATTTTCGCTGATGAACTCATCAATCCCGAAGGGATGACAAGTTTATAGAAAACGAGATACAAAAATCATATAACCCCGAAGGGGTGACAGCGTTTTGGGCGAGGGATAGGAGTAGTATCCATTTACACGGCAAAAGAATAGAGCGAATAGCCCGGTGGTGAGTTGATTGTGTATTGGCATTGTAGGGCCGCCACTTCGCCGTAGCTAAGGACGAATCAGGCCTCCAACAAAAAATAACTTTCAACAACATGCAATTCACCTTCAATTAATGTAATTTTGCAAAAATTTTACGGAGGTAATATTCATGTCAAAAAAAATAGATCTGGAGGAATTAGATCCTCAGGATTTTATCATAATAAAAGGTGCCAGGGTCCATAATCTTAAAAATATTGACCTGGCTATTCCGCGTGATAAACTGGTAGTGATCACTGGTCTTTCCGGATCTGGAAAATCATCATTAGCTTTTGAAACGTTATATGCTGAAGGACAAAGAAGATATGTAGAAAGTTTATCTTCTTATGCACGGCAATTTTTAGGTCGCCTCGATAAACCAGATGTAGATTATATTAAAGGGATCTCACCTGCTATAGCGATCGAACAAAAAGTAAATACAAGAAATCCAAGATCGACCGTTGGCACCAGCACCGAAATTTATGACTATCTGAAATTATTATTTTCAAGGATCGGGAAAACGATTTCACCTGTTTCGGGCAAGGAAGTAAAACGACATTCCGTTTCCGATGTGGTGGATGTACTCAACGAATTGAAGGAAAATACCAAAGTATATATTACCACACGCATCCACGTAAAAGCAAAGAGAACTTTATTGCAGGAACTAGGCATTCTTCAACAGAAAGGATTTTCAAGAATATTGGTGAAAGGTGAAGTACAAAAGATCGAAGATGCTTTACAGCAGAAAAAAATGTTTCATGATCATGAAGTAGAAGTTCTTGTTGGGCGTTTATCGACCAGGAAAGAAGAAGATTTTTATGGAGAAGGTGCAGATATGGTGAACATGGCTTTTGGTGAAGGAAACGGGGAATGCATACTTCATATAGTGGATGAGAAAAATCTGATAAAAAAAACGCAATCGTTTTCTACCCGTTTTGAACTGGATGGACTTAGTTTTGAAGAACCAACTGAACATTTATTCAGCTTCAATAATCCTTATGGTGCCTGCAAAACCTGCGAGGGATATGGAAAGATCCTTGGCATCGATGAAGACCTCATCATTCCTGATAAATCTTTAAGTGTATATGAAGGTGCGGTATCATGCTGGAAAGGTGATAAACTGAGTGAATGGCAAAATGATTTTATTAAAAAAGCGAAGGATTACGATTTCCCCATTCATAAACCTTATTATGATCTTTCAGCCGCCCATCGAAAATTATTGTGGGAAGGTGGGAGAGAAATTGATGGCATCAATGATTTCTTTAAAATGGTGGAGGAAAATTTATACAAGATCCAATACCGTGTTTTATTGTCGAGATACAGGGGACGAACCACTTGTCCTGATTGTCAGGGAACCCGTTTAAGAAAGGATGCCGGTTTTGTAAAAGTGGATGAGAAATCAATTATCGAAATGGTGTTGATGCCCATCAATGAACTGAAAGAACTTTTTGCCGGAATGGAATTCGATGCACATGCGAAAAAAGTGGCATCCAGAATTCTCATTGAGATCAACAATCGCCTTGGATATTTATGTGATGTGGGACTTGGATATTTAAATCTGAATCGTTTATCATCTTCACTTTCGGGAGGTGAGTCGCAGCGAATTAATCTGGCCACTTCTATTGGAAGTAGTCTGGTAGGATCGATGTATATTCTGGATGAACCAAGCATAGGTCTCCACTCCAGAGATACCGAACGTCTTGTTCATGTGGTAAAAAATCTCCGTGATGAAGGAAATACGGTGATCGTAGTAGAACATGATGAGGAATTCATGAAATCAGCTGATGAATTAATTGACATGGGACCTGAAGCAGGAATTAACGGAGGGCATGTTGTGTTCCAGGGTACCCATAAGGATGTATTGCGTGAAAAGGATAGTCTTACAGCCTTGTATCTGACAGGTAAAATGAAAATTGAGGTCCCCCTGTTACGCAGAAAATGGACCAAGTTTATAGAGGTAACCGGTGCCCGGGAAAACAATCTGAAGAATATTAGTATTAAATTTCCATTGGGTGTTTTATCGGTGATAAGCGGGGTAAGTGGATCGGGAAAAACAAGTTTGGTAAAGACGATTCTGGCCCCGGGACTTAAAAAAATGTTTGGAGGTTATAGCGAAAAAACCGGGGATCACGATAAAATCACAGGCAACATTAAAGATATTTCAGGTGTTGAGCTGGTTGATCAGAATCCCATTGGAAAGTCGAGCCGGTCGAATCCTGTAACGTATTTAAAAATATATGATGAGATCAGGAATTTATTTTCCACTTTACCTCTTTCAAAACAGCATGGTTTTAAACCTTCACATTTTTCGTTTAATGTACCGGGAGGCAGATGCGAAGTTTGCGAAGGAGAAGGTACAGTAACGATTGAAATGCAATTTATGGCGGATATTAATCTGCTGTGTGAAAATTGTAAGGGTCATCGGTTTCAGGATGATGTGCTGGAGGTAAAATACAGGGAGAAGAATATTTCAAACATACTGGAAATGTCGGTCGATGAAGCGATCGACTTTTTTGAAAAACATCCGAAGGCCACCGTGCTGGATCAAAAAATAGCCCAGAAATTACAACCGCTTCAGGATGTGGGTCTGGGTTATGTTAAACTTGGGCAGAGCTCCAATACATTGTCAGGAGGGGAGGCTCAGCGGGTAAAACTGGCTTTTTTCCTAAGTAAAGGGGCCTCCGAAGGCAAACAACTTTTCATCTTCGATGAACCTACAACGGGTCTCCATTTTCACGATGTTCAAAAATTGTTAGATTCTTTTAATGCACTGATAATCAAAGGACATACCGTAATTGTGATCGAACATAACCTGGATGTGATTAAGTCGGCCGATTGGGTGATAGATCTGGGTCCTGAAGGGGGTGACGGAGGGGGTAACCTTGTTTTTGAAGGAGTTCCGGAAGATTTAATAGGTGCCAAAGCCTCATTTACAGGTTCTTATCTAAAAGCTAAGCTAAGCAACGTTTAGTACTTTTTCTGCGTCTTTAAGGAAGTCTGAAAATAACATACAACCCTCACCAGGCAAGTGTTGTTTTGAGATTGTTTTAAAATGTACTAATTTAGCGCAAAACCCATTATTTATGAACCGAGCATTAAAAACTGTTGGACTCATTATTCTATCTGTTTGTCCAATTTTCATCCAGGCTCAATCCTCTACCTGGACTAACTATAGGGATTTAGATGCAGTTAAAATTGATTATATTCTGCAAAACTGTGGAGAGGAGCCAAATACCATCACGGAATTTTACTTTATCAGGCTGACCAATAAAACGGAAAACCCAATCAATGTAAGCTTTAAGCTTGAATATTATTATAACGGGGTATGTTCTACTTGTGGTAATGAGGAATATGTTTTCAATCTCCTGGTTCCTGCCAATGGTTCAATTATGCCCGACTGTGCATCACTTACAACCACGAACGGACATTTGGCCGTGGTTAAACGATATGTTAACCGAAATTACGGTTCACCCTTGGATAGATTTGAATTGTCAAACATTGCTGTTCATTAAAAAAATTAATCAACTCAGAGGTTATGAAAAAAGTCTTTACACTTGCCGCCATCGCACTTTGTTTTTATCAGATCCAGAACTTAAACGCTCAGTGCGTAGTTACTGCATCTGCCAGTCCATATTCACTTTGTATCGGTGATAGCACGCTGTTAACAGCGAATGCAACCATACCTGGAACTTATTATACATTCGATTTTAATGATACTGCTTTGCCTCCGGGCTGGTCTGTATCCGGAGGGGCTACCTTTTCTATGTTGCCAGCCTGTGCTGCACCAACATTAGATAATTCACCTTTCTACTGGTCTTCAACTTCAGGTACCACACCAATGATCTCAACGGCTGACCTCGATGTTTCTGCCGGAGGATCGATCAACTTTGAATTTCGTTATAAAGGCGGAAGCAGCTCCGGCCCTTGTGAAACAGCCGACCAATACAATGAAGGTGTTGGGCTGGAATTTTCTACTGATGGTGGTGGTTCATGGAACCTCATTGTATATTTATGTTCAGTGCCTGCCGGCGGTCCATGGGACTTTGTTGGAGGCTATTCGCAAACATTATTAACCATGCCTGTATCCACTACGCCCGGTAACGGAAATGGTTCAACAGGTATTTATGATAATTGGGCGCCTTATGTGATCCCAATTCCGGTAGCAGCGCAAACCACCAACACACGTTTTCGCTGGAGACAACCGAATTCCTCAGGTCCTTGTTGTGACAACTGGGGTCTTGATAATATTAACGTAGCAGCACAGCCAACCCTTTATTATTTCTGGGAAAATGGTTTTAGCGGTTATGGTGCGGTATCACAATGGATCACAAATTTACCAAATGATACCTGCTTGTTACTTGTGGTAACTGATACAGTTACCGGCTCGCTTTGTGCAGATACGGTTTGTATTACTGTTGATAGTTTACCATTGTTGAATCTGAGTTATTCAAATCCATATTGCGTTGGTGATCTTGTAACACTTGATGGAAGTGCATCAGATCCATTTATTACTACTTATCAGTGGGATCTTGATTATAATGGCACTTTCGAAGTTTCCACAGGAAGTCCAACCTATGCTGCGGTCGGAAGTTTTGCCACGGCTGGAAATTATACGATCTCGTTCCAGGGAATAACGGGCGGGGGGTGCCAGGCGACGATGGATACGGTCGTCGAGGTCTACAATAAACCGAATGTCAATCTAAGTGTCATCGACCCTACCGTCTGTATATATGATACGTCCGATTTCAATGTTGTCGCATTTTTGTTTAATGCGTCAGGTCAATCCTCTACCATAACAAATTATGCATGGGATTATAATTTTGATGGTATCACAGATGCAAGTGGTGCAAGTTTAACCAATACGAGTTATTTCTTCTCTGGGCTGGGTTCACATCCGGTTGTTGTTACGGTTAGCTCAAGCGCAGGTTGCGACAGAACTGATACCGTGAATGTAACTTATGTAGACGTTCCCCATGGAAATGCGCTGTCGCCTACTGTTTGTGAAAATGCGATTGCCGCCTTTACCTGGAATAATACCGGTTTACCTGTTACTTCTTATCACTGGGATTTTGGAAATGGTGCAGCTACCAATGATACCTCTTTGAGTGCAGCTCCGAATTATCAATATCCGGGTCCCGGAACTTATCCGGTAACCGTAATTGTTGGAACTGCTGACGGATGTATTGATACAATGGCAACATTGATCAATGTGGATCCTCAGCCATCCGGAAACATTACGAATGTTGCGGTTTGTGAAGATCATGATGAAACATTTAACTTCACACAAACCAGCCCTGATAGTATTCTTGTGTATGCATGGACTTTCCCTGGTGGAAGCCCTGGAACAGCCAGCACTGTAAATCCGGTGGTAAACTTTGGTACAAGCGGAAGCATTAATACTTCGTTGATCATTACCAACCAATATGGATGTTCCGATACCATCGTACAACCATTTATTGTACGTACACAGCCCAACGCAAATTTTGGAGTATATCCGATCTGTATCAGTAGATTTACTTTTGATCCGCAAACAACACCTGATGATGGTTCAGTGCAGATTGACTGGAATTTAGGTGATGGTACCATATTCACAGATGTAGACACCACGATCTTCAATCATATTTATATCGGTCCTGGTGATTACAATGCTTCGCTGGTAGTGACTGACCAATATGGTTGTGAAGATTCTATTACCATACCGGTGCATGTAGATGATAGCTTATTCTTTGAAATGCCAAACGTTCTGGTACAAACCAGCAGCATTGACAATGATAAGATCGATATGGAAGCAAAACTTCCTGGATTTAATTTATGTATCAACTGGACCTATACGGTTTATGATCGTTGGGGAGTACAGGTATTTGAAACTACCAATGATCCATACAATCCGGACCTTTATTGCGATGCATGTTTCAGAGGAAAAGGACAAGGTGGAGAAGTTCTGACACCCGGTGTATATTATTATATAATGAAGGGGAACTTTAGCATATTAAAAGCTGGTTTCATTACCATCTTTGAGTAAGAAACAGATAAATGAAAAAAGTAGGATTTTGGTTTATTCTTGTCTATAGTTCCGTCCTGCTCGTAAATGGTCAAACGGTTGATCAGAATATCGGGTATGTCGAATATGAGAACTTAAAAGACCGGAGTGAGCTAAAACCTGGGATCAACTATATCATTGATCCTTCTACTTTACCTCCCAGACATGCGCATGCAGTTCCCAATGGCGACAATTCACGTGCCGGCGGATGTGCCTGTTATATTGAACCAGATGCCAGTTATATATTGGCCATGGGACCCAATGATGATGGAAGTACCGCTAATATTCCGATCCCATTCAACTTTTGTCTATACGGAACCAACTATACGTCGCTTTGGATCAACAATAATGGAAATGTAACTTTTGATGGTCCGTATGGAACTTTTTCTGCTGTTGGTTTTCCAAGTCCAAGTTATGTGATGACCGCACCTTTCTGGGGTGATGTGGATACCCGGAACGGATACGGACAGGTATGGTATAAGATCACCTCATCTGCGGTATATGTAAACTGGGATAGTGTAGGGTATTATAATATTCATGGTGATCTGCGAAACACTTTTCAGCTGATCATTACAGATGGAAATGATCCGATCATTGGTGCAGGAAATAATGTTGCCTTCTGTTATCAGAATATGGACTGGACCACAGGTGATGCATCCGGCGGATCTGGTGGATTTGGTGGAATTCCTGCAACCGTAGGATGTAACAAAGGAGATGGAATTGACTATGTTCAGTTTGGAAGATTTGATCAACCCGGTTCGGCATACGATGGTCCTTTTGGGGCGAATGATGGAGTCGACTGGCTCGATAATCAATCTTTTATTTTTAATGCCTGCAATACGACGAATATTTCCCCCACTATTGCCGGCGGAATTTCACTTTGTGATACGATCGACTATTGTTTGGGAACCAACCTTACTGATACAATCAATATCTTATCACCGGAACTTGGTCAGTTCACTACGATCAATGCATCAAGCGGCTCACCTGATTTTACCATCGTGAGTATTACGAATGGAAATACTGCTCAACTTGTATATACCATCAATGCTACAACTCCAGGGGTGTTTAACGTAACGATAACGGCTTTTGATGATGGTGTACCACCTGATACCGTCACTTTTAATCTTTCTTTTAACATAAGTCCTAATACAACTCCGCAACCGGTGATAAGTGGTGATACGGTCATTTGCCCCGGAGAGAATACTGTTCTTACTGCATCAGGTGGTACGTATGATTACTATACGTGGAGTACAGGATCCACTGTGAATACTACCACTGTAAATGCCGGTGGAACTTATCTTGTTACAGTTGGATTGAATGGCTGCGAAAAACAGGATTCTATCCAGGTCTTCGCCTATCCTACACCAACCCCTGCACTTATGGGAGATACCACGATCTGCGGAGGAGATTCAAGTCTGCTCACTTTAACCAACGGTCCTTTTACTCAATACACATGGTCGAATGGTGACACCACTGCTACTACCTATGTTTCTGCAGCCGGAACATATACGGTAACTGTTGTTGACAGTAATACCTGCACCGGCAGTAATACAATTGATGTAGTTACCGTGAATCCTGTGATCAATATTAATGCTTCACCCACTTCGATATGCGGAGGTGACTCCATTCTAATGACTGCAACACCATTTCTTACTTTTACATCGATCGTATGGTCAGATGGTGCAGTTGGTCCGCTTGATTATGCAACAACGAGTGGTCAGTATATTGTTACGGGTACTGAACCAGGCGGATGTCAGGCATCAGATACGATAACGATCTCTCTTTATCCTGATCCTCTTGGGAATATTGTTGCACCAGCGACCTGTTCAAATGAGGCAGCTCCATTTAATTTCAACAACACAGGCCCTCCTATTTCAAATTATCATTGGGATTTTGGAAACGGCGCTGTCACAAATGATACTTCAAATATAGCAGCTCCCAATTATCAATATCCGGGCCCAGGTAATTATCCGGTGGTTCTGATTTTAGAAACTTCTGATGGATGTACCGATACTTTGGCGACCATTGTTAATATACAACCATTGCCTTCGGGAACAATCACCAACATTGCTGTTTGCGAGGATCATGATGAAGTATTTAATTTTAATCAAACCAGTTCTGATAGTCTTACCTATGTATGGAATTTTCCGGGTGGAACTCCAGGAACCTCAACCGCTATTAATCCAACTGTAAACTTTGCCAACAACGGAACCTATAATACTTCGGTGATCATTACCAACCAATACGGATGTTTTGATACCATTGTGCAGCCATTTCTTGTAAGGGCTCATCCAACGGCAGGCATTGGAGCTTATCCAATCTGCATCAGTCGTTTTACATTCGATCCACTTGTTGCACCGGATGATAATACGGTTACCATTGACTGGGATTTGGGTGATGGATTTGTGATCAATGGAACAGATACATCCATTTTTAATCATATCTATGTTGGTCCGGGTGATTATAATGCAACTCTGGTGATCACCGATCAATACGGTTGTAAAGATTCCATTACACAGGTGGTTCATGTAGATGACAGCCTGTTTTTCGATATGCCGAATGTATTGGTACAAACCAGCAATATCGATAATGATAAAGTTGATATGGAGGAAAAACTGCCTGGATTTAATCTATGTATTAATTGGACCTATACGGTTTATGATCGTTGGGGAGTACAGGTGTTTGAAACAACAAATGACCCTTATAATCCCGATTTGAACTGTGATCATTGCTTTAGAGGCAAGGCTCAGGGTGGGCAGGTTTTAGTCCCCGGGGTGTATTATTACATCATGAAGGGTAATTTTAGCATTTTAAAAGCAGGATTTATCACTATCTTTGAATAAGAATAAAACGAAAACTTGATACTTATGAGGAAACTGATCTCCCTCGGTCTAACCCTTTTCTTGTCTTACTCAACCACTTTGATGGCTCAGGTAACAATTACGGATTCTACCTACCAGCAATTAAAGGTCACCGGTCAGCTCGATCCGAATGTTCAATACAATATTGTGAATACCGGATCTACCGTGCATCATCATCTGGCATCTCCGGGTACAGCAAAAGCCACCAATTGTGCTTGCTATACACCGCATGATGCAACATGGACACTTGCGATGGCACCGAATGATGACCTGAGCACAGGCAACATTCCTATTCCTTTTACTTTTTGTTTGTATGGAAGTAACTATACTTCTATGTGGATCAACAATAACGGGAATGTAACATTTGATGTTCCTTACGGAGTATATAGTGCGGTTGGATTTCCAAGTGCATCTTATGTAATGGTGGCACCTTTCTGGGCTGACGTAGATACACGCGGAATAGGTGAAGTATGGTATAAGATCACACCAACAGCAGTATATGTAAACTGGGAAAATTGCGGATATTTTAATTCTTATACGGATAAAACAAATACGTTCTCTTTGATCTTTTCGGATGGAAATGATCCTGTGATTGGAGTTGGTAACAACGTTGCTTTCTGCTATCAGGATATGCAATGGACTACCGGTGACGCTTCCAGCGGTGTGAATGGTTTCGGAGGTGTTCCGGCAACTGTTGGATGTAACAGAGGTGATGGAGTTTCTTTCGTACAATTCGGACGTTTCGATTCTCCCGGTTCTGCTTACTTCGGACCTTATGCAACCAATAATGGAGTTAGCTGGCTCGACAATCAATCATTTATTTTTAATGCATGTAACTCAACGAATATTGCACCTGTATTGTCAAATGGATTCGGACAATGTGATACCATCAGACTTTGTCAGGGAGATAGTTTGCTTCAGATCGTAGATATTCTTTCACCAGAGGCAGGACAGATCACTGTTGTGAATGCAACTTCTGGTTCCTCCAACTTTACGTTGATTGATACCACCAGCGGAAATGCTGCACAGGTAACTTTCCTCGTTGTTGGAAATACACCTGGAATTTTTACTGTGGATATTAA
>JANWKQ010000023.1 GCA_025451295.1 Flavobacteriales bacterium
CTTCTTCCGATTTTCCATCCGCATATAATTCGGCATTGTCGAAAAAATTTACTCCGGCATCATAAGCGGTTTTCATGAGGGTTTCGGCAGAGTTATCAGCGATCTGGTTTCCAAAAGTAACCCATGATCCAAAAGACAATGCACTTATCTGTAAACCTGATTTTCCCAATCTTCGGTATTCCATTTTTTTAAAATTAATGAGTGAATGTACTGGTTTTAATGATTTGGATATTAGCGACCGTTGTTTTGGTTGATTTTTTTTGCTTGATCCGGTGTTACGCTTTACTCCTCGCCCTTCCCATAAGCAGTACCGGTCACAAAAGGCTATTCCTGCGTCATAGCTTTTCTGCCAGGTACTGCTAATGCTCAGTTCTGCGGGGTATCGCTCCACCCCGGCGCAGACAAGGGATCATGGTTAAAAAATTGAAATAAATCGGGCTTTATACAATTAAAACCCGGCTACAATGTTATTTTTGCGATAATTAAACCATTATCTATCCATGAAGAATGCCCATAGTATTGTTACCGGAGTGCTGGCAATTGCGGTAATCATTTTATTCGTTCTGCAGTTTACCGGTAAGAAAAAAGGGTCATCAGAAGGGACCTATAAAACCGACAGCTCCCTGGTGAACAAAGGAGTGGTTCGGATCAAATATGTAATGGCAGATTCAATTTTAACCCAATGGGATTTTGCAAAAGACCTTTCTAAAACATTCGAAGCAGATCAAATTGTTCGTGAAGAACGCATCCGTAACATGGAAGCGAATTTTACTGCAAAACAAAATAAACTGAAATCAGATTATCCAAGGCTAACCAATCGGGAAATTGAAGACCGTACGCTTGAACTTCAGAATCTTCAACAACAATATGCCATGGATGCGCAGGATCTTAACGACCGTGCTGCTATGCAGCAACAGGAAATGAACATACGGTTAAATGATACCCTTAAAGTATTTTTTCCTGGTTTTGCCAAAAAAGTTGGCGCGGATATGATACTCAATAACTCATCCATGATCCAGACCTTCTTTTATGCGGATCCGGCTATGGACGTGACCAGTCAGGCAATCAAGGACCTGAACGAACGATATAAAAAGTATAAACCCAAGTCAACAGGCGAAGTGGATAAATAATATAAACGGTTAATAATATTTGAACAGGACTGGTCGCAAAGTGGAAACGCTTTGCGATCTTTGTTTTTAAAGAAGAGTGTAAGCAATTCTTTTTAAAGACTACCAACAACAAAATAAGAAAATATGAACGAAATAATTTGCCCAAATTGTAAAAAAGCGTTCAAAGTAGATGAAGCAGGATTTGCTGACATTTTAAAACAGGTACGTGACCATCAATTTGAAGAAGAATTACAAAAGCAACAAAACCAGGCGGACAAAGAAAAGGAAAGTGCCGTACAATTAGCGGAAGCAAATCTTAGAAATTCATTACAAGATCAACTTGCTAAGAAAGATCAGGAGCTTGCAGATATAAAAGCAAAAGCTGTGCAGGCGATCAACGACAAAGTAAATGCAAAGGATACAGAAATAACTCAATTAAAAACAAAAATTGACAATAGTGAATTGGAGAAAAAGTTGGCAGTGAATGAGGCTGTGCAAAAGGTTCAGAAAGAAAGGGATGATTTATCCAATAGCCTAAAAAATAAAGAAATCGAAAAACAGCTGCTCGAAAAATCTTTGAATGAGAAGTTTTCTGCTGCACTTAAGACGAAAGAGGATATAATCAAAATGAAAGATGAGGAAATTGCATTACGCAAGGATATGAAACTCAAACTTTCAACAAAATTGGTTGGTGAAACCCTTGAACAACATTGTGAGACTGAGTTTAATAAACTTCGTTCAACCGCTTTTCAAAGAGCATATTTTGAAAAAGACAACGATTCAAAATCTGGCAGTAAAGGGGATTATATTTACAAAGAAACGGACGAGTTAGGAAATGAAATCATTTCAATCATGTTTGAAATGAAAAATGAAGGAGATGAAACAGCAACAAAAAAGAAAAATGAGGACTTTTTAAAGGAGCTTGATAAAGACCGGAACGAAAAAAAATGCGAATACGCTGTTCTTGTTTCATTATTAGAAGCCGAAAGTGAATATTACAATACAGGAATAGTTGATGTATCACACAAATACAATAAAATGTATGTTGTAAGACCTCAATTTTTTATTCCTATTATTACTTTACTTCGCAATGCCGCAATGAACTCCCTTCAATATAAAGCAGAGCTAGCATTGGTTAGAAGTCAAAATATTGATATTACTAATTTTGAAGAAAAAATGAACAAGTTTAAGCAAGGGTTTGCTTATAACTATGATTTGGCAAGTCGTAAGTTTAAAGATGCAATAGACGGGATTGATGAAACTATCAAAAAATTACAAAGAACCAAGGAGGCTTTGTTATCATCCGAAAACAATCTTCGACTTGCGAACGAAAAAACAGAAGATTTAACCATTAAGAAGTTAACTCACAACAATGCGACAATGAAAGCAAAGTTTGACGAACTTAATAGACAATTAGATAAAAAATCAAACGATGAAGAATAAAATTGTATTAGCGGGAGTACTTTTTCTCTCGGGGATCTCGTATGCCCAATATGGATATTGGCAACAGAAAGTTGAATATACGATGGATGTTAATTTTGATGATACTAAACATCAGTTTACGGGAAAGCAGAAACTTGTCTACTACAACAATTCGTCAGACACGCTTAAAAAAGTTTTCTATCATTTATATTTTAATGCGTTTCAGCCGGGTTCCAGTATGGATGTGCAGTCACGCCAGATAGCCGATCCTGACAAACGAGTGGGTGACAGGATCTCAAAATTATTACTGAACGAAATTGGATATCAAACCATCACCTCGCTAAAAAAAGATGGAAAAGATCAGGCTTTTGAAGTGGAAGGAACAATATTGGAAGTTACCTTAACAACACCCATTAAACCAAACTCAAAAGCCACTTTTGATATGGAATTCAATGCACAGGTTCCTGTGCAGATCCGTAGAAGCGGCAGAAACAGTAAGGAAGGTATCGACTATTCCATGACCCAATGGTATCCCAAAATGTGTGAATATGACAACCAGGGCTGGCACCCCGATCCATATGTGGCAAGGGAATTTTATGGAGTATTTGGGTCATTCGATGTAACCATCCATATCAACAAAAAATATTTGGTAGCAGCTACAGGAACTATTCAAAATCCGCAAGAAGTGGGTGCCGGATATGAAGACAGCAAAAAACCGCTCAAATTACCCACCGGAGATAAAAAAACCTGGCACTTTACCGCCAATGATGTACATGATTTTGCATGGGCAGCCGATCCTGATTATAATCATGATACACAACAGGTGCCCAATGGCCCGCTGGTTCATTTCTTTTTTCAGAGTGACGATTCCTTCAATAACTGGAAACAGATCCAGTCCACTATGGTAACATTTTTCGGATTGATGGAGACCCGTTTCGGAAAATATCCGTATGCCAATTTTAGTTTTGTGCAAGGGGGTGATGGTGGGATGGAATATCCAATGATGACTTTGGTGACCAGTGCCGGCGGAAAACTGGAGGGATTGATCGGGGTTTGTTTGCACGAAGCCATTCACAATTGGTTTTATGGAGTATTGGCAACCAATGAAGGTAAGTATGCCTGGATGGACGAAGGATTTACTCAGTACGCAACCAATGTAATGGAGGATATTATTTACGGGATCAACGCAGTAAATCCCCAGGAATGGGAATACCTGGGTTACCGGAGATTGTATAAGAGCGGATTTATAGAACCTATGACAACCCATAGCGATCACTATAAGCGGAACAATGCGTATAGCACCAGCGCTTATTCACGCGGCGCCGTTTTTCTTCAACAACTAAAATATATTATCGGTGAAACAGCTTTCAATAAAGGCATGTTGGATTATTTCGATACCTGGAAATTCAAGCATCCTCAACCCAATGATTTTATTCGGGTCATGGAAAAAGCTTCCAACCTTGAACTTGACTGGTACCTGGATTTGTATATCGGAACCGTTCAGGTAACTGACTATGAGATTTCCGCAGTATATGAGAAAAATGGGAAGACCTGTATTCAGATCAACAGGAACGGAGAGCTTCCAATGCCGTTAGACCTGAAAGTGGAAACTACTTCCGGCACAGAGATCCATTATATTCCGCTTGATCTGATGCGGGGCAATAAAACATTTGAAAGTTCGAAGGCTACGGTTCATGAAGACTGGCCCTGGGTTTATAAGACCTACACCCTGGAATTAAGTATCCCATATACCTCTGTTAAGAGTGTAACGATTGATCCAACCACCTGGCTGGCTGATGTTGAGCCGAATGACAATACATGGCCGGCACAGCCTGAAAACATAAATTTTATTGATCCTGAATAAGCTCCCTCCTGTTTCTAAGACAGGTTAAATTTGTTTTCTCAGGAAATTTGATTTATTTTTATGTACAGGTTTCTCTCCGTATGAAAAAAATAAAGAAACAACATGCTGCTTTATTGATCGTAGCACTCATCATTTCATTTCAGTTGATCAGATCGGCAGTAGAACATTACAATGCCCGCCGACACTATTTATCAGAGGTAAAGAACATTACCCATTTTCATACACCCAAAGAAGAACAGACCCTCAAAAAGCTATTGATGGATCCTATTCTGCCCGGAGAAACTTTTTTACATTCTGATAACTGCAAAGGTTGCCATGGTTATGATTCTGCCCAGTATGCCTTGATTACAGAAGATAGCGTAGATATGAATTTGTTTGATGACTGGAGAGCCACGATGATGGCGAATTCGGCCCGTGATCCTTTGTGGAGAGCCAAAGTAAGCCATGAAATTTTGGTGAATCCTTCCCATGCAAATGAGTTACAGAATACCTGTACTTCGTGTCATGCACCGATGGGTCATTACACTTCAAAATACAAAGGATATCCGTTTTATACAATTGCCGATCTGATGAACCCTTCTGATAGTCTTGGATTGGATGGTGTTTCCTGTGTAGCCTGTCACATGATCGGAGAACCCGGTTTGGGATCTATGTTCTCGGGAGATATTCCTTACGACACTTCTCATGTTTTATATGGACCTTTCACCGGAGTACAAACCGGGCCAATGCAATTATATGTGGCGATGACACCTACCTGGTCGAGCCATGTAAGCGAAGGAAAAATGTGTTCATCCTGCCATACATTGTTGGTTAATTCTGTTGACCTCGCAGGTAATCCCACAGGAAATAAATTTATTGAACAAGCGACTTATCACGAGTGGGTAAATTCAACGTATCCGGGAGATCAGGTGGTTTGCCAAAGCTGCCACATGCCGCAGGCCGAGGATTCTGTTCGCATTGCCACCGGGTATTTCGGGATCCCCAAACATTTTCCGTTTAATCAACATGTTTTTCAGGGATAGAATTTATTCATGCTGAAACTGATGAAACAAAACAGAACTACATTGGGCATAGAAGCTTTAGATCGAAACTATGATTCAGTAATCGCAGCCACCATTGATGTACTCGAGAACCGAACAATGAATGTAAATTTATCGGTGGATAGTGTCAATTTTGACACGGCATTTTTTACGGTACGTCTCACCAACAAGGCGGGTCATAAATTTCCGTCGGGTTATCCGAGTCGAAGGGCGGTCCTTCAATTTGTCGTCATAGGATCGGCCAATGATACTTTATTTCAGTCAGGAATGTTTGATCCGAACTATGAGGTGGTGAACATCGATCCGACTTTTGAGCCTCATTATGATGTGATCTCCAGTGAAACCCAGGCGCAGATCTACGAATTTGTCCCGGGTGATGTAAATGGGAATTTTACGTCCTTACTCGAACGGGCGGATACCTGTTTAAAGGATAACCGAATACCACCGGAAGGATTTTTTACTTCCTCTCCTGTCTATGATACCGTAAAAATTGTTGGAGATGCTGAAACAGATGCCAACTTCAATAAGTCGATCATTAACGGAACAGAGGGAACAGGAAAAGACTACGTAAGGTTCCATGTACCCATCAACGGATATGCTCAACCATTCAGCGTCCATACCTGTGTGTACTATCAGGCCGTACCACCTGGATTTTTGACCGAAATGTTTGCTTTGAATTCTGCTGCCATTGATACATTCAGAAATATGTACAATGCTTCCGACCAAACCCCTTTTATGGTTGGTTGTGATTCCGCTATCAATGTGGCATTAGGAGTCCAGATTCCTGATCTCGATGATCTCATTAAAGTGGGACCAACACCCACCAATGATGGATTGGTAAATATTTATTTCCCTTCCCCAAGCGACTATGTGGAATTCAATTTATATGAAGCGAACGGTCGGTTTGTAAAAGAATGGACTTATAAAGACCTTCAGACCTCTTACTCAATTCAGCTTCCGGCGGCCAAAGGAACCTATATCCTGGCAATGGTTTATAAGGGCAAACCCTTTATGAGAAAGCTAATTAGAAATTAATTTTTTTTTAATTTCGGTTTCTCTATATTTGATATAGGTATGCCGTCAGTAGCGGCTTATAAATCTTTTAATTCTTGAATATTTATGAAAACTCTTACCATTAAAGTTTCTACACTTTTTACAATTTTTGTGGGAATATGTGGCGTCTCCACTGCCCAAATGACCTTTACAAATCAAAATTCGCTTTTGCATTCTCAAACCGGAACTTTGGGAAGTAATGGTGGGATCCACAGCGGAAATACAGTGCTGGTAGTTGATGTAAACAGCGATGGCCTCGATGATATTGCCAAATTGGATGAAAACAGATATTTGAGAATTGAATACCAACAACCTGGTAAAACCTATACCATCGCAAACAGCGTATTCGACATTGGTGCTGGTTTGGATGATATCTGGGGAGCTTCCATGGCTGATGTTGATCACAATGGATATAAAGATTTTTTATATGCAGGTTGGGGAAATGGAGCAAGATTAATCCGGTTGAATGGAACGGGTACTGGAAATCTTGGAATTACAAATCTTCCAAGCGGTGGTGGGATCGCTTCTCAAAACTGCAACTTCATGGATGTGAATAATGATGGATGGGAAGATATTTTTGTTTGTAATGATGTAGATGAGTGCATGATTTGGGTAAATAGTGGAACAGGAACTTTTCCTGCAGAAGCAAATAATACAGCGATCAATTTTGATGTAACTCCGGGAGCTTCGGCACCAAATGATGAGTCTGGAAATTATGGATCTGTTTGGACAGATTTTGATGGTGATGGTGATGTGGATCTTTACATTGCACACTGTCGTCAGGGACAACCATCTGGTGACCTTCGCAGATATGATGTTCTTTTTGAAAATAATGGTAGTAATGTATATACATCAACAGCAGCATCGCACGGGTCTATTTACAGCGATACTCAGGATTGGACAAGCAGCTTCGGTGATATCGATAATGATGGAGATTTTGATGTTTTATTAACCGGTCACGAAGCGGGAAATACAAATCGTGTAATGCTGAATGATGGAAGTGGAAATTTTTCATTCCTGACAGCTGTATCATATGGAAGTACTCCACAGCAATCTTTTATGGA
>JANWKQ010000024.1 GCA_025451295.1 Flavobacteriales bacterium
CCAAAAGGGCCATGGAGATGTTGGAAAATCCATCAGCCCAGAAGCTCATGATGATAGCTGCCTGCATTGGTCTCGCATCAAATTTTGCAGCGATCCGATCTTTAACAACCGTTGGCATTCAACAAGGACATATGAAGATGCACCTGTTCAATATTATGAATCATTTTGAAGCCACAGAGGCGGAGAAAGAAAAAGCATTGGAATATTTTGCGACTGAAACGGTTAGTTTTAGCACAGTGAGAGAATTCATCGAGAAATTAAGAGATAAACAACCGGTATAAAATTCCAATAATCATTTAGGCTATTTCTTTTGAACATTCCATTGAACAATTTAAGACCTAAGAAATATTGGAATTTCAAACACACTTCGTTTCAATAAAAACCGGGCGTCTAATCTTTTATACATCGCACAGAATGGCCGTATGCCTCAGGTGCAAAATCATTATAACTCGAAGATTCATCTCCAATTAAATGAAACCAAGGCCCGGAATCATCTTTGGTACTTGTCCAAAAGCAAGTCATTCCACCCAACTCTGAAAATGAACCATCCTGGTATCTCTTTCCAGCTGGCAATGCATTAAATCCACTTGAATTGGAACCGTTACCATTTGAACTCCATCCACTGCTTGACTTCAACCTGGCGCTTGCTCCACCGGAAGCTCCACCTAAAAACTTATTCAGAGTTACCCATTCATCATAAGTTGGAACATGCCATCCTGCCGGAGCTAGCCCTCTTTCGTCAATTACAGCATAAAAATTATACAACTTGCCATATTTCTTTCCTGTAGTGATATCGTTGTCATAATAACACCAAGCAGGTTTTCCTTCTTCTGCCGCTTTTATCCAATCCTCGTTCGTTTTCGCCTCAGGTATAACATCTCCATTCCTAAAGGTAGTTACATCTAAATTCTTTGTAGACCAAACCTGACCATCAATACTTATTTCTTGGGCCATCAGGCCATTTACGGATGGAAACAAACCCATAGTAAGACTAAATGCCGAGATCATGATAAATTTGTTCATAGTGTTTAATTTATACGTTAATGAAAATGATTGAAAATATTGTTGAGATTACAAAGGTATAGGTACCCCAATGATAGTCATACTTATTTAAAATACGCCTTGAAAAGGAGTAAATGTGTATGGAAATTGGTAGAATTCGATAATATAGGCGATTTGTGGGGTAAAATTACTTTGAAATGAAAACACAATATAAAATCTATTGAAAATGGTAGCTAAACGATTATCAAATAAAATACCATTTGATTAGTTTCTACCTGTTGTTGTTTTTCTCTTCATTATTGACACTCAACAAAAGAACTATTTTCCGGGGGTCAGAAAATACGAGTTAAAATCACCATAAATATGCATAACCCAAATTTTAGATTTATCTTTACATACTATCGGCAACAAATGAGTGAAAATACACTTGTATTTAAATCTTCAGGGAAATTTCTCATTACAGCTGAATATCTTATTCTGAAAGGCGCCAAAGGATTGGCACTTCCGTTAAAAAGGGGTCAGACACTTACCCTCCGATCAAATGATTTAGATCTTATTCATTGGGAAAGTTCCGTGTGGGGAAAAACATGGTTTGAATGTAAATTGAAAGTTATGGATCTTTCTGTTATTTCAACAACTGATGAGGAGATCTCAAATTCGTTAGTAAAAATCCTACGTGTTGTTAAAGATTCTAATCCTGAATTTCTTTTAAAAGGTGTAAATGCATTGATCGATGCTGATTTCAATTTATCATGGGGATTGGGAAGTAGCTCTACACTCATCAACAATATCGCCATGTGGACAAGTATAGATCCATATTATTTGCTTGAAAAAACATTTGGAGGGTCCGGATACGATATTGCCTGTGCTTCGGCTGATGGTCCCCTTACTTATCAATTAACAGAGGATGGAAACATTGCCATGGAGGTTGATTTTCATCCTTCCTTTTCAAACCAGATCTTCTTTGTTTACCTGGGGAAAAAAATGAATTCAAGGACCGGAATGAGTTATTTTAAAGAGAAAGCAATATATGGAGAAAAAGAAATTGAAAAGGTGAATTCCCTTACCGAGGATATAATTTTTTGTGACACATTAAAAGAATTTGAAACATTGTTAAATGAACATGAAACGCTTCTTTCATCCATTTTACAAATACCAACCATCAAATCATCAAGTTTCCCTGACTATCCACATACCATTAAATCAATGGGGGCCTGGGGAGGCGATTTTGTTTTGGTAACAGGTGAAAACCAACAACAGGTTACAGAATACTTTAAGGGTAAAGGCCTGAATACAATCATTGCCTATAAAGACATCGTCCTTTCCTGATGGAGGAAATCATCGAAACGGGAATTGCCATTATAGGTGCAGGCCCTGCGGGATCAACCTGTGCATTGCACCTGGCTGAAAAAGGAATTAAGTGCATTCTTATTGACAAAGCCATCTTCCCAAGAGATAAGATCTGCGGAGATGCAATTAGTGGCAATGCCGTATATGAATTAGAAAAACTGGGAGCTTCCTTCCCCGGTCTTTTTACAAACTTCGAAGAAAAGATCGCTACCTCTGGTATTAAATTCGTTGCACCTTCTGGCAAGTCCCTCTATTTAAAAATGAAAAAAATACGAGAAGGGTTTACGCATGCCGGCTATGTTTCCGAAAGAATTCATTATGACCAGTTTTTACTGGAACAAGTAAAGAAAGACAGTTTAATAAAAGTGATGGAAGGAATTCAAATCCATGAAGTGGTTGAAGCCTCCAATCATATTCAACTAAAATCGAAAGACGGAAAACTCATCATCAAGGCGGAAATGGTAGTAGGTGCCGATGGAGCTCATTCGGCTATTGCTAAACTTACTGGAAGAACCGACATTGATAAACAACATTATAGTGGAGGGCTTCGTCAATATTGGGAAAATGTAACAGGTTTTGATGAAGGAAATCCAATCGAACTTCATTTTTATAAAAATACACTCCCCGGCTATTTCTGGATCTTTCCCATGAATGGGAATAAAGCCAATGTGGGTATCGGACTTAAATCGGACGTGATCAGCAGGAAAAAGATCAATTTAAAACAGCTGTTGGAAAGTATTATCCGGGAACATCCATCGGTTTCTCCACGATTCGCAAAGGCGAAACCACTTGAAGAACCCAAAGGTTTTGGATTGCCACTCGGATCAAAAAAAATACCTCTTTCGGGCAATCGGTTTATTTTATTGGGTGATGCTGCTTCACTTATCGACCCATTTACCGGGGAAGGAATTGGCAATGCAATGATTAGCGGAAGAATGGCTGCCAACCATATCGACCTGTGTTTGAAAGAAAAAAAATACGATGTGATATTTAATGCACAATACGACCAGGCGATCTATAAAAAATTGGGCGATGAACTCAATATTAGTCAGCGACTTCAGAAAATGCTCAACCGACCCTGGCTATTTAACTGGATCGTAAAAAAAGCAAACAAGAATCAACATTTACATTCCTTTATAGAAGATATGCTGGATGATCCAAACCAGCGGAAACAAATAACGAAGCCTTCGTTTTATTATAAGCTCATTTTTAATCCCAAAACCTGAAATTTTTACGACCTTTGTACCATGAATATGATCGAGAAAAAACCCCTTGTTTTAGAAAACCCATCGCTGGCTTTTAAGTCCGATGTTCCCACGGATTCCGTTACCTGGCAAAGTCCATCGAACATCGCCCTGGTCAAATACTGGGGTAAAAAAGATATACAAATCCCGTGTAATCCTTCGGTCAGTTTTACGTTGAGCACATCTACAACCGAAACCCGGCTTGAGTTTGAGCCTAACACAGAAGGCAGAGTCTCCATTGAGTTTTTCCTCGATAAGGTAAGAAACGAAAAATTCGAAACCAAGATCGTTTCATTCCTTGATTCGATCGTTCCTATTTTTCCTTTTCTGAAACAATTAAAATTCAAAGCATATTCCAGCAATACATTTCCACATTCTGCAGGGATCGCTTCTTCCGCTTCCGGGATGAGTGCACTCGCTTTATGTCTATGTTCCATCGAAAAAAAATATTTCAATAACCTCACGATTGAAAATGAATTCTTTGAAAAAGCATCCTACATTGCCCGTTTGGGTTCAGGCAGTGCGTGCCGATCCCTGTATGGTGGTGTGGTAAGCTGGGGAGAGATCGCCGGAGTCAACAATACCTCCAATGAATACGGAACTTGTTTGAATGATGTGGTACATCCTGATTTTTTGAAATTCAAAGACAGTATTCTCATCGTGGATGCAGCCCAGAAAAAAGTATCGAGCCGTGTGGGTCATGGTTTAATGAATTCCAATCCGTTTTCGATGGAGCGTTTCCGCCAGGCCAATACAAATATTGCGACACTGCTAAAGGCCATGAAGGAAAATGATATGGAAACTTTTATGTCCATCACCGAATCGGAAGCACTTACCCTGCATGCGATGATGATGACCTCCATGCCCTACTTCCTTTTGATGAAGCCAAATACCATTACCCTTATTGAAAAGATCTGGGAATATCGCCAGGAAACCGGAAATCCGGTATGTTTTACCCTGGACGCAGGACCCAATATACATTTATTATATCCGGAAAGTATTGAAAATGAAGTAAATAAGTTTATTGAGGCTGAATTAACAAAATATTTGCACGATTCTTGCAGGTTAAGGGACTGCGTCGGCAGCGGCCCTAAAAACATTTAACCATGAAAACTTCTACGGAATCGAAATTTAATTCTAAAATCCTGTTGTTTGGGGAATACAGTCTTATCTATGATTCTATGGCTTTAAGCATTCCTTTCGAATCTTTCGAAGGAAATCTTACCTATACCCCAGAAAAATTAAATGCCGAACAGGCCAAAGAAAGCAATGAGCATATGGCCCAATATGCCATCTATCTCAGAGAGCTTATCAACGCGGGTGAATTAAAATTTGTTTTCGATATTGAAACATTGGAAGAGGATATTGCCCGTGGCATCATGTTCGACAGCTCTATCCCTCAGGGATATGGTGTTGGAAGTTCTGGTGCCCTGGTGGCAGCTTTGTATGAGAAATATGCACTCGAAAAAATCCCAAATACCGGTGAGCTAAGTAATTCACAACTGGTGAAGTTAAAAGAAGCCCTTGCCCAAATGGAATGCTATTTCCATGGTAAATCTTCTGGACTCGATCCTTTGATCTGTTATATGAAGCGTCCAATGCTCATCAACAACAAAACCAGCATTGATGCAGTGGGTATGCCAAAGACCAACGTTAACGGTAAAGGTGCTATCTTCTTAATTGATACAGGCCAAACCGGAGAGACACAGCCTTTGGTAAATCTTTTCGTAGAGAAATGTAAAGAAGAAGGATTTCTCCACGTGATCAAGGATGAATTGATCCCATTCAATAACAATTGTATTAAGTCTTTCCTGAAGGGAGAGATCAAAGATATGTTCAGCAACCTCAAACAGTTGAGCAAATTTTTACTGGGCCGCATGTCACCTATGATCCCACGTAAGTTCCGCAAAGTTTGGAAACAAGGTATTGATACCGAGTCTTACTATTTAAAACTATGCGGATCAGGTGGTGGTGGATTTATCTTGGGATTTACCGAAGATATTGAGAAAGCAAAAAAAGAGCTAAAAGATTATTCAATTGATGTGATCCACCGCTTCTAAATAATATTCCCGATCGCTATCGGGACCAAAAACAATGAAAGCCCCTTGTATGGGGCTTTTTTATTAGGTCACTTGCAGCCGGAGGTCAAGATTCCACATAAATCAATTATCTTTGCACATCCTTTACAGGCAACATGAACCACCAAAAACATATTGTTTTATTGCTTCTTTTTATGTCCGTTTTAATTGGCGGTTGTGGTAAAAACCCTGTAAAAGAAAATCAGGGTGCTGTAAAAGATCCAACTAAAAATGATCAATCCATCGGCGATCCATCTACAAAAAAAAATAAGGACCGTAATAAACCACCCATAAAAGTTGTCAAAAATATTGATACTGCCCATGTATTTATAGATACTTTATTATCTGTTTCCGAGTGTTCCATCGCTGTTACCCACGATCGTTTAGATGCCAACAAAAAGGAAATATCAAACGATGACCGATTCTATAACCCCATAACCATTTATATACTAAAGAACGATTCCGTAGTACATCATCAAAAATTCGAGGAGAATATGTTTGACAGAATCATTACTTATCATAGTTCTGATCCTACATTTTCCTATATGGCTCTTATGACTTTCGGTGGTGGGTCAGGTTATCTTATCGACTGGTATAAATTCTCGTTGAATACCAAACCATATTTCCTGAAGATCTGCACCTATAATGAACTTGCCTCTTACGTATTCAGTACTGATGGAAAAGAATTATTAGTGCTCCAGGGAATTTGGGATTTTGATGAAGATGAAACCCATTTTGAGGAACACCGATATCAAATCCTGAAATATAATTTATCAAAACCCGGAAGTGAGCCTGTCATTGAAGAAACAACCATAGGTAAATATCCAAGTTTGTTTGAAGGAGGAGGAGCCCCCGCTTCAACGCTTATTGAACTCATCAAAGAAAAAGAACCGGATGTATTAAAGCAGATTGACCTTTCCAAATATTCTTTCAAATGAAGAGAATAGGAAAATACATCAGTCGCTTTTTTGCCGTATTCTCCACTAAATACCGGATCCAGGTATTGGATGTAGACCATTTCGAAAACAAAGCCAGTTTCCGTCTTTCCGCCTTACAAATCGCAGGTGCCTTTGTTACGATCATGACCATCCTCATCTTTCTTACCATCTATCTGGTTGCCTTTACGGGTTTACGGGAATATATCCCGGGATACGCCGACCAGAAATCCAAACAAAAGATCAATGATATCTCTGTTGCCGTGGATTCGTTGCAAAACAATGTTATTTCCAACGAGAAGTACATCATCAATCTTCAGAATATTTTTACCGGTAAGCTAACACCCGACGAACCCTATAAAAAGGATACGACTAAAAATTATACTTCTATCACAAATAAGAAAAGCCGGGAAGATTCTCTTTTACGGAAAGAAGTACAGGATGCGGAACAGTATAATATTGAGACCAACAAGGCGTCGGCCGGCATGTCGAATATTTTGTTCTTTACACCCGTCCGTGGAAAGATCATTCAAAAATTTCAGCCTGAAAAAAGAAATTACGGACTTACGATCACCACCAAAAAAGATGAAACCGTTAAATGTATTCTGGATGGAACTGTTTTGTTTTCTACCTGGACCCTAAATGATTCGTATATAATCGTTGTTCAACACAATGATCAATTCGTAAGCATTTATAAACATTGCTCCGCTACACTCAAAAAAGAGGGCGACTATGTAAAGGTAGGAGAACCCATTGCTTTTGTAGCACAAACCAATGGTGTCATTAAAGATCCTTATATCTTTTTTGAACTCTGGTATCGTGGATCATCTATAGATCCCTCCAAATTTATTTTATTCTAGCCTTACTCCCAGGTATAGATGGTAATCCGAATATTGGACATGTTCACCTTTCGTTTTTTGGGATTCCAGAAATATACCATAATGCCTTCCGTATCTGGTGAAAGGTTTTGAACATAGATCCGGTGCGTAAAGTCGTATCCCTCCTTCCATTCGGTCCGCATCAAATGTAGCTCCTGATTCTCTAGATTGGTTCGCTTACCGCCGGCATCGGTGGCCAGTGTAAACATGCCAAAAAATGAATCGTCTTCGTTTTGAAAATGAACACTCACTTCGAAACAAAGATTCCTGTATCTATATATCGGATCGGGATACCACTCCTTACGATAATCTTCCTTAAAAAACTCAATAAACTCTTCGGTATTGTCATGCATATCTTCCAAGAAATTGGAATAAACAAATTTCAGCTCCATTTTCTTTTTTCGTTCCAATAATCTTATATGCGAAACAGGTGATTCGAGAAGGAGGTTATAATCCTTTTCGGCATAGTCAGCATTATTATCATCATATAAAATCAAATAATCGTAATAAAAAGAAGGATAATCTTTTGTTTGAATATCATTCAGCTTTCCATCAGCCTGATGGTTATAATAGGCCCAAATCATATCCATTAATATGTAACCACCTATTGACGCTTCTTCGGGATGATCACCGGCCCTCTTTTGCACTTCCTTATAAAAGCTATTGGGAATATGTTCGTACCACCAATAAGAGGAATGGTTTAGATTGATATTGAATGCAAAATGGACCGGAGCAACAATCCAGATTAGTGTAAGGATTGCTGATTTCTTTTTAGCCACAAAATCAAGTGCAAAACAAAAGAACATTACCAGGAAAAAATAAAAATACATGGCAGTCCGGTCTTCCGGATAGTTCACTCCCATGATCTTTTGAAGCAAAATGGTAGCCACAATATTTCCAATAAACAAAATCGCAAACAACCATCGATTTGTAAAAAAGATCATCTTAAATCCCTCAGAAAATTTACCAGCTCCTAATAAAAACACCGAAATAGATCCTATAATAATAAAAAAGGTTGCCAGTGCAGGTTGCCAGCTATCATATAAAAGGATCACCAATGACCAGACGGTTACCTCATAAAAGCCTTTATTACTTCCGTAATATAAAAGCCCTAGTTTCTTCATCTCAAAAGATAAATAGGCGACTGCTATAATCGGCAATGCTCCTAGTAATAAATAAATGAATTTGAGTACCCATGATTTATTGTGAATCAGAAAAGATAAAAAAAGAAGTCCATTCAACAGCAGCATGGTATTGAAGAGTGTTAAATTCGCAATCAACCCAAGGGAAGAAAAAATATAGAACGGCCAGAGTTTTTTTAATTCGAAGTACTGGAAATATTGGATCAAATAATAGATGGCGGCCATTAACAAAGCCATTGACATGGCATAACCTCTGGAATAACCGAAATATTCCATCAAATTATGCACCCCCAGCATTCCCAATAAAAATCCTGTCTGAACCCTTTTGTTCTTTAAAAATTGGCTGATCTTAAATAAATAGATCACATATAAGGGGAAGAACAAAAGACTCGCCAGCCGCAATGGGATCAATCCCTGTCCGAAGATCTTAAAAAACTGGGCAGATAAAAAAGAATTAAGAATATGGTTGTTGGCATCCCAATGCGCTTGAAAGGGTTTCCATTCATCCCGCTGAACATAGTGCATAAATGTGGCAGCCTCATCATGTACGGGAGGGACATATATGGCACGAAGAACAAGATAAACACCCAGACCAATGGCCGAAAAGAAATAAATATTCTTTATGGTGAAAACGCTTTTCATGCTGTGTAAATATACATATAGTATGAATAGCCGGCCCAGACTGAGACTATTTTAGTAATTTTGAAATGAGTTATGGGAATCAAGTCTTTTATCATCAAACCCTATGCGAAGCAAATGGCCAAAAAAGTAAAGGCCTGGAGCAGCCGCCCCATTGAAATACAAGAGGAAGTTTTACAGGATTTGATCAAGGGTGGTCGTGAAACTTTGTTTGGCAAGGATCATCATTTCGATTCAATCAACACCTACGAGGATTTTAAAAAGCAGGTCCCCGTAAAAGATTACGAAGGACTCAAAGACTATATAGAAAAAATAAAAAAGGGGGAGGCCAACGTTTTATGGCCCGGAAAGCCGGTATATTTTGCAAAAACATCCGGAACCACTTCCGGAGTAAAATATATTCCTATTACCCAGGATTCGTTGCCAAATCACGTAGGATCGGCCCGGAATGCAGTATTCTGCTATATTGCAGAAACCGGAAATGCCTCTTTTTTCGATGGAGGTATGATCTTTCTATCAGGCAGCCCAGAACTGGAAAAAACAGGTGGCATATTAACCGGAAGATTATCGGGCATCGTTAATCATGAGATCCCTTTTTATGTAAAGGGGAATCAATTGCCTAGCTGGAAAACGAATTGTATTGACGATTGGGAAACCAAAGTGGCGGCCATCGTTGAAGAAACCTATAACAAAGACATGAGTCTCATTGGAGGAATTCCTTCCTGGGTTCAAATGTATTTTGAAAAATTGCTGGAAAAAACCGGGGCTAAAACAATTGGAGACATCTTTCCAAATCTTCAACTCTATGTATATGGTGGTGTGAATTACGAGCCATATCGAAAAAAATTTGAAAATGCTTTGGGTCGTTCCGTGCATAGCATTGAGACTTATCCTGCATCAGAAGGTTTTATTGCTTTCCAGGACTCACAAAAGGAAAAAGGATTATTGTTACAGGTGAATTCAGGTATATTTTATGAATTTATTCCTGCCAATGAAGTATTCAATGAAAATCCAACAAGGGTTTCGCTGAAAGACGTAGAGCTTGAAAAAAATTATGCTATTGTATTGAATACAAATGCCGGTCTATGGGGTTACTTGATCGGTGATACCGTCAAATTTGTTTCGAAGGAACCTTACCGGATCATTGTGACCGGCCGTACCAAACATTTTATTTCTGCTTTCGGAGAACATGTGATTGCCGAAGAAGTAGAAGAGGCCCTGCGTATTGCCAGTGATGGTCTCGATGTACAGGTAAACGAATTTCATGTGGCACCCATGGTAAATCCATCCAATGGAGAACTTCCATATCACGAATGGCTCATCGATTTCGATAAAAAGCCTGCGGATATGGATAACTTTCGTTTAAAGATCGATGCGGCTTTACAAAGGAAAAATATTTATTATGCCGATCTCATTGAAGGACATATTCTTCAGCCATTAAAAATAACGCCTGTTAAAAAGAACGCTTTTGTAGATTACATGAAAAAAGAAGGAAAACTGGGAGGGCAAAATAAAGTAGCGAGACTGGGTGATAACCGGAAAGTGGCAGATGAGTTGGAAAAGGAATAACTACCTTCTCTTCATCACGTACACCCTATGATCCGCTCCCCACATAGGAAACATCCATTGAGCCTTTTTTTCGGTGATCTTTAGTTTTTTTCCTAACCAGTTCATGTATGCTCCAGACAATAGAATTCCCGTTGCATATTTTTTTTCGATCCGGAAATCAGAAAAAATATTATCCAAATCTTTTGCAGAATAATAATAAATATCCATTTCGTGGAATTTTACCTTTTTGCTCATTCTTCTCACGGCCTTTTTCCACTTTACCTTATTGAAGAAGTATAAAAATTCCATCAAACTCCATGAATGCATAAAGGTGAGGATCATTTGTCCACCAGGATTCAAAATATTCCTCAATTCTTTATTCAATTCCATTAATCGTTCTGGTGTAATACAATTTAATCCGCCGAAATTCGAAAAAATAAGATCAAATTTTCTTTCAAAATGAAAAGATGAATTGAGATCCAGTTTTTGAATATTGGCCTGAGGGTTCTTTCTACTGGCTATTTCCAGCATCTCAGCTGAAACATCCGTGGCAGTGACCGCTCCAAACTGTTGTAAAAAAGCAATGTCCTCTCCGGTACCACAATTGATCTCCAGAATTTCGAGATTTGTTTTACCACCCAATTGGGTTTTTACAAAATCATGAATATTCTGTCTTTGAATTTTACCAAAATAGGAATGTGTAAACTCCCTGTCATAGGAGGATGCTTTGGAATCGAAGACAGAAGTTTCAGGCATGCGACAGTTGTTGAAGCTTTCGCTTGAATTTCCAGGCTGATAAAGAGTAGTATGGCAACAGGAGGCCTTTTCTAAAGCTTGGCTTTGTTTGATGGTCCGTTTTCCCAAACACATTTTTTAAACTATCCATCGCCTGATGTTTCCGATATTTTTTATGTACATACCGGTGAAGGGTTTTATAAAACTCCGGTGAATAGGTATTCTTAAACATGAGGTCCAGGTCATCGGAATCCGTCCAGTTCGCCTTCACAACCAGGTCTTCTTTTACCTTTTCATAAAACTTGGTTCCGGGTAGTGGATAAGAAACAGAGATACCAATATCTTCCGGTAACATTTCGTTGATCAGCGAAATGGTCTGTTCGATATCAGTCATCTCTTCTCCTAAATATCCAAACTGGATAAAATAGGATGGCTTGATCTTATGTTTTTTAAGCAAGACCGTGGCTTGTTTAATTTCATCCACCGTAATTCCCTTATCCATTGCATCCAGCACTTTCTGAGAACCACTTTCGGCACCCATCCACACCGAACGGCAACCGGACCTTGCCAGATCTGCCACATAATTTTCCTGCAACAATAGATCGGCCCTTGATTGGATCTTGTATTGGATCTGTAGCCGGTTTTTAATCATCAATTCCGCAAAATCATGAACCCAGGAAGGCTTCAATCCGAAAATATCATCACTGAACCAAATATTTTTTACGTTGAAATTTTGTTGCAACCACCTGATCTCCTCTACTACATTTTCCGGTGAACGGGAATTATAACGATTCCCATAAATGGGCTTTGCACACCAGTTGCATTTATAAGGACAACCGCGGGTAGTTCCCATGTTGATCATAAAATATCCATTCGCATGGATCCATGTCTTTTGATAAGGAATGATATTCAGCAGATCCCAAGCTGGCATTGGAAGCGAATCAAGCTCTTTGATCACCCGTCGCCGTTCATTCTTTTTTATATGGCCATCAGCATCCCTGTAAACCAGACCTGGTAAAGAATGATCCACCGGGATATTTTTCTCCAACCGATCGAGGAGTTCTGAAAGTGTTTCTTCCGCTTCACCCAACAAAACGTAGCTTACCCCTTTCGAAAAATATTTTTCATAATGGTCGGTACTATCTGAACTCGAAATGATCACCGGAATCCCTTTTTGAGATGCAATGGTTATCATCTGAAACGCTGCTTCACGCATATTGGTGAGACACATCTTCGTAAGATAATTAAACCCGTCATCATAGATCACGAAATAGTCCGGTTTCTTTTTATCCAGAACCTCCTCAATATGCATGGCATCCTTTTCAAACATGACGTCATGAACTTTTACCTCATATCCCTTCTTTCGTATCACCGCCGCGGCATACAAGGTACCCAATGGAGGGAATGGTTGACCCAGTTTTTCTTGTTTGGGATCAAAATGCAAAAAATAAGAATGTGTAAAAAGCAGTTTCTTCATTTCAGGGCAACCTGAGTGACATTTTCAAATTCTTTTAACCGGAGATCCAGGGATTCCATTACTTTTTTCTGGAATCCATTTGGATGATGTTTGGAGATGGTTCGTTTGGATTTAAAATTGATATCAAAATCCTTTTGCTCCATTTCCGGAAATTTAGTTTTCCAAAAGTTCAGTGTTTTTTTCATCGACCAGATGTCAAGCCTTTCACCAAGTTTTCCTTTCAGTATTTTTTCCCCAAGTCTTTTAAAAAATCCATCCTTCTTTTGAATGAGAAACCGGTTATCCATGGTAGGGTTCTTGCCATAGTGATCTTTGATCCAAGCATTCTTTTGTATAAATTCCGTCAGCAATTCAGCATTCACCAGTGGTTTTAAAAAACAAACCTCTGTTGCGGTAAAAATATTTTTTTCTTCTATTTCGAGTGATTCGGTATCAATAAAATAATTGAGACAAAAATATTTACGTGAATTCAGTAAAAATATTTTCTTGAACATGATCAGCATCGTTCTGCAAATCCAGAGACGTTGTGGTGAGGTAATGATAAAATAGTCCACATCCGTATTTTCATCCGCCCAGTCTTTTGATAAACTCCCAGATATATAAACACCTCTTACAAAAGGGAATCGATTAATGATGGCCGCATATCGCCGGGCTTTTTTATAGTAGCTGTCTGACATGGATTTTTGGTGGATCCTTTTCTCATATTTTTTCCCTCTGATAAAATACCATTCATCCACATGATCCACCAGGGTAAGCGATTTAAGCTCTTCCAGACATTCATCCACGTTTTGGGAAGTGGCCAGTGATAGTTCTTTTTTATTGAGCGGATAGTCGAAAATATCAAAGTATAAAAGCATCCTTAAAATGCTTTTATGTTGGGTTGTAATTTCGGCTGTGTAACTCGTTTCCTTCAAATGGGTATCGCCTTGTGGCTAGTAAGAGCCAAATTAATGATAATTATTTAAAATCACTATTGGTAAAGGTATCCCCATGGGAGTTTTTGATGCTGAACCCATCATATCTTGAAATTGACAAAAAGGGTTTAGATGTAAAATTACTGAGCCTTTCGCTTTTTGATCTCGTCTCTGATCTTGGAGGCCTTTTCATACTCCTCATTTGTAATTGCCTGATCCAGCATATTCTCCAATTCCTGAACACTGGCGGAACCCAAATCAGATGATCCGGCTGAGGTAGTTTCGGTTTTTGTTACCTCTTCTAATTCCTCTTCCGGTTTGTTTTCTTCATCAAGCACAATCCCGGCTGATGAAAGAATAAACTCATAGGTATATACCGGACAATTGAACCTTACGGCCAATGCAATCGCATCTGAAGTACGGCTATCAATCTCCACTTCATTACCTCCGTTGTCACAGATGAGTTTGGCATAAAAAATTCCTTCCAACAGGTTATAAATGATCACTTCTTTTACTGAAATCTTGAAGGCTTCTGCAAATTTTTTGAAGAGATCATGTGTTAAAGGTCTGCTGGGTGCCATTTTCTCCAATTCGATGGCAATTGCCTGAGCCTCAAATCCGCCAATAATGATCGGGAGCCTTCTGTTTCCTTCCGACTCGCCAAGGACGAGGGCATAGGCGCCTGTTTGGGTTTGACTATAGGATAAACCAATTACTTCAAGCAGAATCTTCTTTAATGACACGTCCTAGTGGATTTTTAAGGGTCTATAAAATTAGTCAAACTGCACCTACTATGCAAATTAATTTTGTGAAGCTTTAAACTTCTTTACAGCCTCTACTAACTTTGGTACAATCTGGAATGCATCCCCAAGTACCCCATAATCAGCGGCTTTAAAGAAGGGTGCCTCAGCGTCGTTATTGATTACTACAATCACTTTACTCTGGTTTACACCGGCCAGATGCTGAATAGCTCCGGAAATTCCAATGGCAATATATAAGTTTGGTCTGATCGCAATACCGGTTTGTCCCACATGTTCATGATGCGGTCTCCAATGTGCATCAGCCACAGGTCTGGAACAAGCAGTGGCGGCGCCCAATACTTTTGCTAATTCTTCTACCGGTGCCCAATTTTCAGGACCCTTCATACCACGTCCGGCTGAAACTACCAACTCCGCTTCTGGCAATGGAATATCGCCTTCCTGTTTTTTTACTTCGAGTAATTTTATTTTTGAAGCATTTACAGAAGGTGCAAAATCTTCAACACTGGCAGATCCGGATGCTTTATGAGCACCTACTGAATTTGGTGTAAATGCAATGATCTTTTTTGCAGTAGTAATTTCAACCTCTGCGATTGCCTTACCTGAAAAAACATTTTTCTTTACTTTAAATCCACCGGAGGTAGTTGGATAACTTAATGCACCACTTACCAACCCCGCTTTTAATTTTGCTGAAAGTCGCGGAGCAATCGCTTTTCCTGAATTGTCAAAAGGGAAAATAATAACATCTGCGTTTTCTTTTTCGACCGCTGCTGCAACAGCAGATGTGAAAGCCCCTGCATCGAGATTATTAAATACATCTCCTTTTGCATGTAGAACCTTGGTGGCGCCGTATTCGCCGAGCGAACTTACTTCCGCAGCATCCGCATTTCCAAAAACAATGGCAGTAACCGAATTACTCAATTGGTCCGCAGTGTTCTTAGCGTAAGTCACACCTTCGAATCCTGCTTTTTTTATTTTTCCATTCGCTGCTTCAACAAAAACTAAAACTGACATATCTTTTAAATTTTTTAATTCTACAATTGATTAAATAACTTTTGCTTCGGTATGTAGCAATTTTACCAACTCATCCATATTTTCTGGATCAATCATTTTTACACCTGCTTTGGCCGGAGGTAATTCAAATACATTGATCTTTACTTGAGGAGAGACTGCAGCAGGTTCAACAACCGTGATTGGTTTGGTACGGGCCGCCATAATACCTCTCATGTTAGGGATCCTTGCTTCTGCCATTCCTTTGGCTGCAGAGATCACTAAGGGTGTAGGTGCTTCTAAAACCCGGGTGGAACCAGCTACTTCACTTTCAATTTTACAAACGTTCCCATTTACCTCGAGTTTATTGCATGGTGTAATATAATCCCAACCTATCAACTCCGCAATCATGCCACCAACTTCCGCATTATTAAAATCGATGGTTTGATTTCCGGTGATGATCAGATCAAATGATTTTGTTTTTGCATATTCCGCAATTTGCGCAGCAACATAATAGGAATCTTTTGCGTCCGAATTAATTCTTACTGCATCATCAGCACCAATCGCTAATGCTTTCCTGATCACCGGATCTACATCCGCATTTCCAACCGTAATAATGGTTACTATTCCACCACCTCCTTCTTTTAATTCCAATGCTCTTACCAACGCATACCATTCGTCAGATGGATTCACAATATATTGAACTCCATTGGTATCAAACTTTGTATTTCCATCAGTAAAAGCAATTTTTGAGGTAGTATCCGGAACCTGGCTGATACAAACTAAAATATTCATAATCAATAGTTTATGATGTTATAAAATCGAAATGTGGGCAAAGTTAAAAATAATGACGAATAGTTCATCTGTAAAAGGCCTACATGTCCTATTGTTTTTCGGTTTAATGATTAATTTTGGACTCCTTTAAGTTGAGATATGAGAGAAATTCAATTTCGTGAAGCCTTAAGAGAAGCCCTGCAGGAAGAAATGCGGCTCGATGAGAATATTTATCTGATGGGTGAAGAAGTGGCTGAATATGATGGCGCTTATAAAGTAAGCCAGGGAATGCTGGCCGAATTTGGTGCCAAACGTGTAATCGATACGCCTATTTCCGAGTTAGGTTTTGCTGGGATCAGTGTAGGTGCAGCCATGAATGGTTTAAGACCGATTGTTGAATTTATGACTTTCAATTTTGCACTGGTTGGGATCGATCAGATCATTAATAATGCTGCCAAAATGTATCAGATGAGTGGAGGCCAGATCAATATTCCGATCGTTTTCAGAGGACCAACAGCTTCTGCCGGTCAGCTGGCAGCTACCCATTCACAAGCATTCGATAACTGGTTTGCCAATTGTCCCGGACTTAAAGTAGTGGTTCCGTCGAATCCCGCAGATGCAAAAGGACTTTTAAAAACTTCTATCCGTGACAATGATCCGGTGATCTTCATGGAATCCGAACAAATGTATGGTGATAAAGGACCTGTTCCTGAAGAAGAATATCTGATTCCATTGGGTCTTGCCAAAGTGATCAGAGAAGGCACCGATGTTACCATGGTTACTTTTGGAAAGATCACCAAAGTAGCGATCAATGCAGTTGCTGAGCTGGAAAAAGAAGGTATCTCTGTTGAACTAATAGATTTACGCACTGTACGTCCGATCGATTATGATACGGTTATTCAATCCGTAAAGAAAACCAATCGTCTGGTGATTGTGGAAGAGTCCTGGCCATTGGGAAATATTTCCACCGAAGTTGCCTTTAAGGTACAACGTGAAGCTTTTGATTACCTGGATGCACCTGTGATCCGTATTAATACGGCCGATACACCATCCGCTTATTCTCCCACTTTACTCGCGGAATTTTTACCGAATGCGGAAAGGATCGTTAAGGCGGTAAAGAAAGTGATGTATCGAGATTAGAAAATCCAAACCAAACAATAAAACCGAATGATGAAGAAAATTCTCATTGGTCTCTTTTTTTTATTTGCAATTTCTGCTTATTGCCAGAACAACATTGACATTAAACTTATTAGAAGTAGGGTAATTCTTAAAAGCGCTGATGAAATTCTCTCTGGTAATGATTACTATAAGTATTTGCCTTCTCTTAAATATAAAGGAGTTACTGACTATACAACAGGGAGTGGCAAATGGGATTCTCTGGCAAGAAATGCATATGATCTTGCACTCAACGGCAAAATAACAGTCTATGATCCATTCAGCGTAGAAATTCTTGGAAGTGAGGTAAGATTTCCATATGCTATGTCACCAAAAGAAGTATACCAGGCTTTCAACTGGTCTGATTCTACTACAATAATACGCCCTTATCCTCCATATGAGGAAGTTGATACTGTGTTTGCCGGATTTTTTGATCCCTCCAAGGTAGTAGCGCTTGATTTTTATGAAACATGGACCATCAATTCCAAAACCATGGATATAAAAAAGAAGATCATTGCTTTGTGTCCTGTATTAGCCAGATACAACTATACATCGGGTGAGTTTCTGGGGCTTATGCCAATGTTTTGGATCAAAATGTAAAATCAACAGATTATGAAGAAACTAATTTCAACCACCCTTGTCCTTTTTTCTCTCTCCGCTTATGCACAGAAGGGAAACTTAAATGTTGATTTAATTTCTTACAGAGTCCCCATTCGATATAGCATTGACGCCGAAATTGATCCCGAGAACGTTCGAAGCTATGATGTATATACAGAACTGTTTTCAGATTGGTATAGAAATAAGATCGGACCTGCCGAATACAATCTTTTTACCACCGGCCTTTATGAAGCTGCAACAACAGGTAAAATAACTGTATACGATCCATTTCTGACCACTGTAAAAGGAACCAAGGTAAGTTTTACCATACTATCTGTTGATGAGGTTAAAAGCATTGGAACCTCTCGTGACACAACTCAAATATCCTATCCTTTTCCACCCTATGATTTACATGATACCGTTTTTGTATCGGACTTTGATCTAAACAGTATTATGGCCATTGATTTTTTAGAAACTTGGACGATTAATTCGACTTCCATGAAAATGGCAAAAAAGATCATTGCCTTTGCCCCGGTTATGGCAGTATATGATCGAAATACGGGAATCCTAAGAGGGATGGTACCAATGTTCTGGGTAAAAATGTAGATCACATTAGCAGAACCGTTAACCAAACATGAAAAAGTACATTCTTTTAATTACGTTTCTCACTGCTACAGCAGTTTTCGCTTGTCTCAATGAAACCTGGAAATTAAGATCAGGCGAGGATATGTATGTTGGCGGAGAGCACTTTCTGAATTACGACGAAAAAGCATTGGAATACAAGCGCATTGAATACGATTCAGAAAAAATGGATCAGCTTCTTGAAGAATTTACAAAAAACAAGGATGTAGATGCATATTCAGATTATGGTATCGGACTTATTTATCACGAAAAATATAAGAAAGCGGAAAAGGTATACCTAGAAATAGAAAAAATACGGCCCGGTAGATACGCCACTGCAGCCAATCTCGGGACACTATATGAGCTGTGGGGTAAAAATGAAAAGGCCCTTGAGTGGATTAGAAAAGCAGTACAAATTGATTCCACTTCACATGAAAATACGGAATGGCTTCATGTAAAAATACTTGAAGCCAAGATCCAGGGGGAATCTGCCATTCAATCAAAATTCTTCCTAAATACAGAATTTGGTATTGACTCTCTTCCAGAAGGTTCTGTAAATATGGCTGAACTTATTCGACTGAGAGATGCCATTTTCTTTCAATTGAATGAAAGGATGACTTTTATACCTCCTATGGATCCGATCGTTGCACTTCTATTGTTTGATCTTGGAAATATTACTTTTCTTACCGACAACGCGGAAACAGCAAAGATTAATTATGAGTTAGCATTCAAATATGGAGTCAAAGATCCATTAATTGATAAACGACTGGCGCTTGCTAACCGGATCAGTGAAACGGAAAAACGCGAAGTTGAGCCCCCAGGAGTTTCTGAGGCAAATCCCAACATATTAGCTAAGCATAAAAAGGAACTAGCAAGAGATCGGAAATGGCGCTTAATTGGCAAGATCAGTCTAGCATCTGTATGGTTTTGTTTGATTACTTTTCTAACAATCCTGTGGATCCGACGTTTGAACAAAAAAAGAAATTAGTTCTTCACGAATCGCTTACTCAATCCTTTTTTTCCATTGGAAATACTTAGGATATAATTGCCAGATGGAAGATCAAACACTTCAAGCGAAGTTGAGACTCTCCCCTTATACAGATAACCCAGGTTCTGGGTTTTGATAAGCCGACCTGAAAGATCATGCATGGTAACAATATATTCATCATCATTCTCCACTTCCATATCGATGTTCATCCAATCGGAAGCAGGATTCGGATATAAAGTATATTTCAATCCTTCTATAAAGAGATCTCCATCGATTGAAGCCGTATTCATATCAACCAGAGGAAAAATCCCAAAGTCAGAATCGAGCCCCCAGGTATTTAGGATCAGATTCCAGGAACCATTCCACTTTTCCCAACTCATGAATGAAACAGGTGGATCTCCGTCCGTACTCATCATAAGAGAGATCGTATCTTTATAGTGCAAATATTCCATTGTAAACCCCACCGAATAGTTATTGGAAACAAGATGTGGAGTGATCATCCACACATTTGCACCTCCGGTGAATAAAGTATCCGCTATCAAACTGTCGATATATAAATCGGTGGAATCAAAAACAGTATATGGGATCAAACGGGTGCCGCTACCCACGGTTGCTGAATAATTGTTATTCCAGAAACGAAGTATGAGTTTGGAATTATCCGTGGGTAATGATTCCATTGCTTTATAACCAAACCAATAAATAAAACCTTCTACGTAATAATCGATCGTATCTACATCAAACTCCTGCGCTTTGGCTGATTCGCCAAAACCACTGTTTCCCCCCACAAAACCACCATTCGGCGATGCATATAAAGTAACCGTAGCCGAGTCGAAATGATCATCCAGTGTATCGCTAACAGCCCTCATCAGGTCAGAATCATAATGACCCTGAATGCCGGTAGGAACGAACTCCTTTTGCGCATAAGTAGTAGTTATTGCAAAAAATGCAAGTAAAAAGCTACCGCTGTATAACCACTTTCTTATGAACTGTCCTGTTCTCATATTTAAATGCAAAGATATAGATTCCGTTGGTAAGGTCAGCCACATCCAGGTAATTAGGATGAATAAAGGTTTTTACCAATTCGCCAGAGCCGGCAAACACATTCACAGCTGCGATATTATCAACGTTTTTGATATATATTATATTGTCGGCCGGATTGGGGTAAATTGTTAAATGAGACAGGTATTCCGTTTCAATGCCAATCTCCGGAGCACTTACATAAGAGGTGATCGACCAGTTCTGAACATAGCTTTCACTGTCTGAGCTATCTGCAATAATGTTGTCGTTACAATCATAAAAAATATCGCCTTCTATATTTGTAGGCAGTATAAGATTGAAATTACTCCAGTATGCATAACTGTTTGGATAATAAAATGATTTTCGTGCTTTATCCCAGCTGGAATCTGTACAGGCGTTGGGGGCTGGAAAGATGCCATATCCACCCATTAAAGCCAATGTGTCCTGAAGTGACCCAACAAATTCGATCTGTAATCCGATGGGTGTACTGTTCATTGTAAAGTTAGGTTTCCAACGAAGCGCAGTTGTATTAGTTAAAATATTTCCTGAAGACAATGCAGCGGTTAAAACCACCGTATCCCGGAATACCCCTGGTCCCCCGGGGAAATTATCTGTATCCAGGCCAAGCAGTGTAAGAAAGACCGTATCATTTGGGCCACTGTGTTTTACATGGCCTAATTCAATATCCATGCTATCCAGCACCAGGCCACTAATGGCAGAAAACGGGATCACATAAGAATTATCCGATTTCAACAGAGAATCGAGTGTATAAGAAGCATAGACCAGGTTTTCTCCTGGAAGCGTATCATATCCGCGATGAATGGGAAATAAAACATGCTTGTAATTGATGCCATAAACGAGTTCATCACTCATATCATAATTAATGGTCATCGAATTTCCGCTGCGCTCCACCTCTTCATAACTGAATGAAACTGGGATCATATGGGGATTTGTCCCTGGATATTGGGCATGTAAACCAATTGCGGTACCAAACAAGATCGCCAAAACGAGGGCCTTCATAGGTCAAAAGTACGTAAAAAAGAGGGAAATATTGTGTAATGAGGCGAGTGAAGGGCTCTTTCTGGCTTCTGAAGGTGCGACCCCGCTGGGGTCGAACAAATCTTTACCCAATTATTTTCTACCTACATGTGACCTCTCCGAGGTCAGAACCTGAATGACCGGACGGGTGATGTTGACTCCAGAGGAGTTACAGGTCGGTAGAAACAATGGAACACCTAAAACAACGACCACAGCGGGGTCGCACCTTCAGAATTTTACCTTGCCGCAATCGCCTCAATACATTCTTCGCGAATCTGCCAAAGCTTTTCCAGATGATATGGGATTTGTTTATTCGCATCCAGCCATTCGCCTAAAAAGGCTCTATGACGGCTCACCTTATATGCACCAATCTGGCCAGGACTGATCTCTTCTTCTTCCAGCAGATCATTTACAAATAAAGTATTTGCAAAGCCCCGTTTGGTTACATCAATCACCTTATTTCCCATTTTTAAATAATTATGGGCTTCAGGAATATAATCCAACTGATATTTTTCGAGAACTGTTTTAACCGATTTCGTGTTTTGTGTATTCATTTTGTAGATACCCATCATTAGCCTAACATTCGGCTGATCGTTTTCATCCGCCAATAATTTTAAAACGGCATGTTTGGTGCTACAGGTACCGGTTCTTTCATCGAGCACAATAGCAGGATTATTTTTATCCGAATTTCTCCGATACGGAAGATCCTGGATATAGATCATAGCGGATGAAAAATCACGGATCTCGTTTTTTAAAAAACGATCTGAAATTTCTTTGCCGGGATGAATGGGAAAGTTGTGGAACATACTAGTTATATTTTTGTTTGAGATAATCTTCCCAGCTGCAGGAATCATGGTTCATCACCGAACAGGTCAGCGCCCCTGTTCTTATGGCCGACAATGCTTTTCCAACTGTGGGAATTGGAATAATCATTTTTTTCTTATGTGTATATTTCTGCCAGGAAGTGGATAGATGTCTAAAATCCAATACTTGTGGTCCTCCAATTTCTAAGGTGTTATTTATTGGTCCGTTTTTATAAATGTCAAACATCTTTTCTGCAACCACTGAAGTTTCGATCGGTTGATTTTTTCCGTTCATTTGAAGCGGACCTATTTTATATTTTAAAAAAGTGCTGATCATGTTGTCGATGAATTCATGAAACTGTGTAGCACGTAAAATGGTATAGGGTACTCCTGATGATTTGATAATGTTTTCGGCCTCCACCTTGAATTTATAATATTTAATCGGGACTTTTTCGATACCGACGATGGAAATAAAAATAAAATGGGAGACTTTATTCTTGAGCGAAGCACCTATTAATTTTTGCACGCTGAGAACATCGGTAGAACGATCGGCCTTTTTTGTGCCGGATGCCAGGTGAAAAATAATTTTTTTACCAACACATCCATTGTCTATTCCTTCACCTGTTTGAAGATCGAGATACAAAACTTTTTCACCCGATTGTACCTTTTTTCGGGTAGTGATGTGATAATGCAATCCTTCGCGATCCAAAATGGTCGTTAAACATTTTCCAAGATTGCCGGAGGCCCCGGACACTAAAATTTCAGCGGACATGTTTCAAATATACGAAAACACAAATCAAGTTTGGAAGCGCCAGCGATGCGGAGGGTTTAGCCTGCCATAGGCGGGCCGAGCGAATAGCGAGCCCAAAGCGTAGCGAAGGCGCCACAAAAAGTTACAAAACATTAGTCAATCTTCGTTTGCATAACCCACGACTTAAGTCGTGGGTTATGCAAACGAATTGAAAAAATTACTACGGGAAATTTATTTAGCCTGATCGTAGTAAGCTGCTACCTGATCCCAGTTGATCACATTCCAGAATGCATTCATGTAATCCGGGCGCTTGTTCTGATATTTTAAATAATAAGCATGTTCCCAAACATCCATTCCTAAAATAGGTTTGCCTTTTACCTCGGCAATATCCATTAATGTATTATCCTGATTCGGTGTAGAAGTAACTACGAGATTTCCTTCACTCACAATGAGCCATGCCCAGCCTGAACCAAAACGTGTGGCACCTGCATTGTTGAATTGTTCTTTCAATTTATCAAGGCTTCCAAAAGCTTTGTCGATGGCAGCAGCCAAAGCACCTGTGGGTGCACCTCCACCATTTTTCTTCATCACTGTCCAGAATAAATTATGGTTATAAAAACCGCCTCCGTTATTGCGAACACCAGCAGGATGTTTGCTGATTTCTGCCAGAATGTTTTCAATGGTCATACTTTCCAAAGCGGTGCCGGCAATGGCCTTATTCAGATTGTCGGTATATGCTTTATGGTGACGATCGTGGTGGATCTCCATGGTTAATGCGTCGATATGTGGCTCTAATGCATCGAATGCATATGGTAAAGCCGGTAATTCAAATGCCATATAATTATTTTTTTAAGCGTTAATAATAAGTTCAAAATTGAGCACCAATATAGTGATTGAAACTATATCACAGTCATTATTAACGGGTTTTAATTCTTTAAATGGGATTGGCGCCGAAAAGGATCATTTCCGCCACTTTTACCCCTTTGCCGAGAATGGCTTTGTCTGCAGTAGAACAATCGCGGTCTCCCATAAAATCATCCAGGCCATCAAGGTTATCTGGTTCCGCCAGCGAAATTTCGAGAATGGATTCGTAGCCTGCCAATTTGCCTTTAGTATAGCTCAAAATCTTTCCTCCATAGGCCCACCCAAAACCACTGAATTTAATGGGTTTTCCGTTGAGCTTCACAAGTTGATCAAGTGTTGTCCCCATCTTGACCCCTTCAGCCGTGATCCAGGGAGAATTGGGTTGACGGATAAGGATAAGTCCAACCGGAGCACCATCTTCGGTAACCGCGCAGCAAACCTCGAAGGGACTGTCTTTAAAAACATAAAAACCAGTGGAAGATTCACCATCCCCAAAAAAGATATCTCCTTTTGTGATAAATTCTTTCCCAAATATTGCTTCCAGTTGTCCTTGTGTATTCCCGATTTTTATCTGTCCTAATCTTTCCCCCGGAACAATTGAAAAATCGTTCATGGCGATCGCTTTCTCTTCGTTATCGGTAAGCATTCCTTTAAAGATCCAACCCTCCTGTGGATTTACTCTAGGATTGGTTGTTTTTACTTTTACCCATACATCTTCGAAATTAACACCTCTTAAGTTTATTTTTACCGAATTTTCTGATTCCTCACCGGTGAGCACAACTTTTTCTCCGCCGTTGATCTCCGTGATCACTTCAGCATTTAGGTTGGGTTCCTTTCGGAGTCTTGCATTTTCTGTCCAAACAAAAAGTTCTTCGAGCTTTGTTGAATCCGGCAGATTGGTATTTGTAACCAGATCACTCTTTTTACTCCCGCAGGAAACAAGCCCAAAGACCAGTAATACTAATCCAACCAGTGAATACCCTTTAAGTCTCATTTTTATTTCTTAATTTCGATACAAAATAATAATATTAACTTTGTGTCCCTGAGGGTAAGGTAAATATAAGGGCTTAAATTTACAAGATCATGAAACAAATTATAACAATATTCTCGGTTTTATTATTGGTGGCTTGTGGGAACAAAAAAAACATCAAAAACAACGAGACCAATATTAATAACAGCCAGGATACCACTAAAAAAACGACTACCACCGTTGTTGATGATACCCGACCCAGCCCTTTGAAAAAAACTACCGGTTATATTGGGAATGTGCAAACAACCATCCAATGGGGTTCTCCATCCGTTAAAGGAAGGGAGATCTGGGGAATGATTGTGCCTTATGATGAAGTTTGGCGTACAGGAGCGAATGAAGCAACTACTATAGAATTTGATAAAGATGTATTGGTAAATGGGCAAGACCTGAAAGCCGGGAAATATGGGTTCTTCACAATGCCGAGAGAAGGAGAATGGATAATCATTTTCAACTCTATCTGGAACCAGTGGGGATCATTTGAATATGATGAAAAGAAAGATGCACTCCGTTTTAATTTAACACCTATGGTAATCCCCAATTCCGAAACCCTGGAATATGCTATTGAAAGTGATGGCATTTCCATGTCGTGGGAAAAATTGAAAATAAAATTCTCTGTGAAGGCCAAAGTAACTGGTTAATTCTCCATGAAAAAAAGATTTATCGTTGTTTTTTTTCTACTCTTGCCACTCTGTGTGGTGGGTCAAAAGTCGAAAAAGGGAAATAATCGTCAGACCAATGTCGAAATTATTGACGGCGATCGACCAAGTGTACTCAAGAAGGCCGAAGGCTTGATAGGAAAAGATAAGGTTACTATACAATGGGGATCTCCTTCCGTAAAGGGCAGGGAAATATTTGGTTCGATCGTCCCTTATGATGAGGTATGGAGGGCCGGCGCCAATGAAGCAACCAACATTGAATTTGAAGGAGATGTACTCATCGGTGGAAAGGAACTGAAAGCGGGCAAATATGGTTTATTTATGATCCCAACCCAGGGTGAATGGACCATCATCTTTAACAGTGTCTGGAATCAATGGGGAGCTTTTGAATATGATGATCAAAAAGATGTACTCCGTATAAAAGTGAAGCCTGAGCATTCTACAAAATCAGAGACACTTGAGTATAAAATTGAAACGACCGGCATTGCGTTGTACTGGGATACTTTACGCGTGAAATTTACCGTGAGTAAGAAATAGGATAATTCGGATCTACCTTTTTTTATTCTTCCAGATCTTTACAATTGCAGGAGGCGCCCAGTTTTCTGCGAAGCGAACAAAGCGATTATACTTTTTCATTTTACCACTGTCTTCTTCACGGGCCACAAATTTTGTGCTGATGCGCTCTTTATTGTTTTCTACTTCTTCGGGTGGACGACCATTTGTATAATAATACAGAGCTATGGATTTTCTACTTCGATCAGGAGGACAGGTCAGCACATCCGGATGCCCATGATATGAAAAATCAGTGGTGCTGAACATGGCCATGCGATTGAATAAAGGAAGAATTCGGGTAACACAGCCCTTCATGTCTTTATCCCATAATTCAAAATGACCGCCATAACTTTCATCCCAATCTTCATTTAAATAGATCAATACATTTAAACGTCGATCGAGATTATATAAACGATGTTTATTAAAATCCGCATGGATCTTTAAAAAACCGCCCGGTTTGATCTGGTGAAAACCTCCTCCTTCAAAAGTAGGATCGGGAATAAGATTTTTAATACCGGTGAGGTTGGAAAGAAAATCCAGAAACGGTTGTGAATTAAGAAAGTGAACAAAATGTCTGGTTTTTTCCTGGAATTTATATTCGCCTTTGGTGGCTAGTTTATTTTCGTTGGGGTTATTGAACTTAATATCTTTTTCGTCACCCAGTTCCGGGAATTCGGCCAGGACTTCTTTTAGTTTATCCGCTTTAAAAAAATGATCCCAATATCCACTTGGAAATGGAGGATTGGTTATATATTCCTGGTGTTTATCTGTTCCGAATTGTAACAACTCTTCGGCAGTCATGTTAATGTATTCCAGCTGCATAGCTTATAAATAATAGGTAAAGATAAGGAAATGAAGGGAAGATAAAAGCCTTTGCTATTGTGCCTCTTTCTTACTTTCCTGAATGGCATCCCAGCGGCAAAGTCCCTGTTCAAGCCAATTCAGATAAGTGGTCTTATCAGTATAGGCTTGGTCACAATTCAACAATTTACCATCGGGTGTAAGTAATACATATTGAGGTTGTGAGGTTTTTCCAAAGTAGAATTGCTGCATATCAGCCCATTTATCACCATAGGTTTTAAGGGTTTTGTCACTACTGAGCGCTTTTACTCTTTCCTTCATTGGAAGTCTTCTCGAATAATCATCTACGTATAATGAGATCACCACTAATTTTTGCGAAAGAATCTTGTAGATCTTTGGATCAATCCAAACCTTATCCTCCATCTTTCGGCAATTCACACAACCATATCCGGTAAAATCAATCATCACAGGGACATTTCTATCTTTAGCAATGCACATACCTTCATCATAGTCATGATAACATTCCATTCCATTAGGGCATTCTGCAAATTTATCATTCGGGTTTTTCCATTCTTTATAATGGGACGGTGGCAAATACCCACTTAATAAAGAAAGGGGCGCTCCAAAGAGTCCCGGGATCATGTAAACGGTGAACATAAAAAATAAAACGGCAAAAGAAATTCTTGGAACAGATAATTTGGGTTTTCCATCATTATCATGTTTTAAATTAAATGCACCTATAAGATAAAGAGAAGTAAGCAAAGAACAGGCAATCCAGATGGCGAGATAAATTTCTCTTTTCAGAAATCCCCAATGTTGAACCAGATCAACGGTAGATAAAAACTTGAATGCCAAAGCAATTTCTGCAAAACCCAATACTACTTTTACACTGTTCAACCATCCACCTGATTTTGGAAGAGAGTTCATCCAGCCAGGGAAGGCCGCAAACAATGCAAATGGAATGGCTAAAGCCAATGAGAATCCGAACATTCCGATGGCTGGTCCCAGATAACTTGCACCTTGAGCCGCTTCAACCAGTAGGGAGCCAATGATGGGTCCTGTGCAACTAAAAGATACAAGTGATAAAGTAAATGCCATAAAGAAAATCCCTATTAACCCACCTCTGTTTGATCCTTTGTCAACTGCATTCACCAATTTGCTGGGCAAGGTAATTTCAAACGCTCCAAGAAATGATGCTGCAAAAATGATAAATACCAAAAAGAATAAAATGTTCCAGAAAGTAGAAGTCGACATATTATTTAATGCCGTTGGGCCTGCAATAATCGTTACAAGCAATCCTAAGCTTGTATAGATCACGATAATGGAAACAGCATATATAATTGCGTTAACAATTCCTTTAGCCCTTGTTTTACTTTGTTTGGTAAAAAAGGAAACTGTCATAGGTATCATGGGAAATATACACGGCATTAACAAAGCCAGCAATCCACCAATGAATCCAGCAATAAATATTCCCCAGAATGACTGATTCTTTTTTATCCCACCACAGGTTCCACAATCATCCTTAAATTTTGAAAGGACCTCATCCGTCATCTTTTCCGGTTCCACATGGTTGCATTTGGAAAGATCCACGGGTCCATGACCTCCATTTCCTCCGGCTACTGTTTCATCCGGGCATCCTTTTTTTTCTTTGGTTCCTTTATCTTCCGGACATTGATCATCAGCATCGGCAATTCCATCCGCATCACCATCAGGACAACCCATGAGTTCTTTTGATCCTGGCAAATCCGGACATTGATCTTCTTTATTCCCGACGCCATCCCCATCTACATCATTTGGGTCTTTTAAACAAATCGCACCGCCAGGATCTATTGAAAATGAAAAATCCGATTCTGATATTTCACATATACCCATGTCAGTGCAGACCTGGGCTTTCAAATGCCCGGTAATTTTAAATGGTTCGTTGGAATTGATCGAAATTTTTTGCTTAAAATCTACCGTTAACGGTTTGAAATAATATAAAGTCATCCCCAGATCAGTATCCACTTCCTTAAAAGGAGTGGGTTCCACTACTTTACCGACTCTCTTATATTTGCCTGATTTATTAAATTCAAAGGTGGTTGGATTTGCATCATACAGCTGTGAATAAACATGCCAACCAGCATCGACCTTCACTGTAAAAACAAGTTCTGCTTCACAGTCTGATAATTTATTTACACTAAAACTCCATTTTGCATTGCTTGTTTTTCCCTGGGCATGTGAAAGTAAGATGAACCCGAATGATAACAGCAACAACCCGATTTTCTTCATCATATTCAGTAGTTACGTGAGATCACAAAAATACGATTTGAATTTAGAAATCAGTGTTTAACAGGCTTGTATTAAACCAGATAATTCTTGTGGTTTTACACCGGATTAAGACTTTTTAAAGGAAGCGTTAGCTTAATTACAACCCGCGATATCAAAGGAGAAGGTATGATTCAACGGCATACAAACCCCGGAATCATACGAGCATACCTGTCCCATAATGGTGCCTGTGATCGAAACTCTTTTATTGCCATTCGGTACTATTTTTATCTTTTGCTTAAAGACTACAATGGATTCTTTAAAATAATAAAGATCCCAGCCCATGAGATCATCATATTCTTTCACCGGTGTTGGTTCAGACACCCCTCCATCATTTGCATATTCTTTGGAGTTTTTGAATTCAAAAAACAAAGGATTGGGATCATATTTCTGACTGTATAAATGCCAGCCTGAATCTACTTTGGCGGTAATTACCAATTCAGCTTCACAACCATTGATCACATTTGCCTTGTAATCCCAACTGATGGGCATTTTCATCTGGGAAGATGCTGTTCCAGCAATACACCCAACCAAAACAAGGAAAAGAAATTTCTTCATGCTACAAAAATAGGCTGTTTTATGATGGGATTATGCAATATTCATGCAAGGATGGTGGTATTAACGGGTATTTCACATTTATAATCGAGCAGCCCGTCCTTTTTTGTTTTTGAACTAACATTGTCATTTCGACCAAAGTGAGGCTTTTTCAGCCGAACGAAGTGGAGAAATCTTTCCATTATGTTCTGAAAGATCTTTCCACTCCGCTGCGCTCCGGTCGAGATGACAAAAACAAAAAAAGATATAGCGAAACATCGGATAAGCAGCCAAAAAAAAGACCACTCTACTCCAGTACTTTCACATCCAGTACTTTGATCTCCACCCTTCGATTGATCGCATGATCCTCTTCTGAACAAGTAGAATTATTTCCGCAATCGTTTTTTAGTTTGGTTTCACCATAACCCTTTGCCACAAGGTTATTAATATCAACTCCATTCGCCACCAGAATATCCACGCAAGCCTGGGACCTTTTTTGTGACAGATCCTGATTCACTTTATCACTTCCACGGCTATCAGTATGAGCACTTAGTTCAACTTTTGCCCCCGGATTATCAATCAATAATTCAGTTACCCTTTGTAAAATGGTTCTGGAATCCCCTAATACTTCTGCCTTTCCATACTCAAATAAAATATCGTTGAAAGTAAGCACCGTGTTTTTTTCGATAATGGGTTGCAATTTAAAATCCAGTTTATCCATATCCGCCGTTAATGGATCAATCTCCATTTCTTTTTCACGATAGCCTTTTTTCTTTACATGTAACGAATATTTTTTCTCTGTATCAAACTTCTCGTATTTAAAATCTCCTTTGCGATCTGAATATAAAGTCGTAACAAATACATCATTCTCATATAGATCGACCTCGGCTCCCTCAATCCTGCTCAAATATAATTTGTCGGTGATCTCTCCCCCTCCGATTTTTAAACTGATCTTCCTGGAGAAATAAAGCAATTCATCCTTGCCGGGTTCCGTATTTCGGTTCGATGCAAAATAGCCTTCACGCGGACCTGTATAAAAAATTCCAAAATCATCTTTCTCGCTGTTAAAAGTACGACCCATATTCTCCGGCGTCTGCCATTGACTGTTTTTAAGATAGCTTACAAAAAGATCGGCTCCTCCATAACCTACATGTCCATCGGATGCAAAATAGAGGGTGGTGTCGTTCAACATATAGGGGAACATTTCATTGTCCTGTGAGTTGATCATATCACCCAGTGTTACCGGGGCTGACCATGTCTCTCCGGTTTTTTGAGAATAATAGAGATCATATCCACCTTTGCCACCTGGTTTGTCGCAGGCAAAAAACATTTTTCTCCCATCCGGAGAAATACATGGATGAATAGTATTATGATCCAAACTGTTAAACGCTACGGGTTGAGGTTCTGACCAGCCACTGCCGGTCTTATCGATCTCATAAATATTAAGTGTATTTCTTCCATGATGTGCAATCCCATGCTTCTCAAATTTTTTATGATGAGAAAATTTCATGTCAGACTCGGTCATATTAAAATACATGGTATTTCCATCCGGGGAAAAATCAGGAGATCCTATATAGAATTTAGTGGATACGGCAGTAAAGTCTTCCGTACTCACAAAATCTCCTTTTTGAATTTTGCTGTACACCAGTTTATAATTCGGATAATGAATGTTGTTCTTTTTATCAAACACTTCAACAGGAACTGAATATACCAATCCATCATTATAAGGTGCTCCTCCAAAATAAAAACCTGGAAGTGATAAATTGGTGGCTGTAACCGTGAATTTTGAGACCTCGATATTTTTCATCATCGCCAGGTCACAGCCTTTCAAATAATTCGAAATATCATGCTTGCCATGGTGATCAAAAAATTTCTGGTACATCCCTTTGGCCTCTTCATGTTTGTTTAGATAGCGCAGAACGTGTGCATAATGCAGATACATATCATTTGGCATTCCCTTATGATCAACAACAATAGCATAGGCTTCGGCAGCTCCGGCATAATCCTTCAGTTTATATTTGGCCTCGCCAATTTTATGATACCAGTTATAATCTTTATGTTTTAACTGTTTTTCGAAATCCTCATACATGGCCAGGGAGGATTTATATTCCCCTGCATAAAAAAGGTTGTCGGCATCTTCAACAGCTTTGATCTGACTGAACACATTTCCTGTTAAAAGAAAAGCTCCAACGATCAATGAATAATTTAATTTCATAGTCTTTCTTTTTACAGATTTAGAATCGTGGAACATCAACAGGAATAATACGCTTGCTACTTTGCACTCTAAAAGCTAATAATACTTCGTGACCGGTATAGTTGGTGCGGCTTTCATAGCCAAGTCCCCAGTTAAATGCATACCCAATCACCAGGAATTTATTTACGGTATAGTTAGCATTAAATACGAGTGTATTTACTGTTCTGTAAGAAAGACCGAATCCAATCATATCTTTAAAAACAGCATTTGCATTGATGTCAATCTGTAACGGAGAGCCCGGAATAAATTTAATCAGCGCATTCGGTTTTATTTTCCAGTTGGGGCCAAATCTTTTTTGCCAACCTCCCATTAAATAATAATGCATATCGGCTCCGTTTACCCTGATCTCATTAGTAGCTCCGGAACCAGTATCAAAAAATTTGTTCACGAAAATATTTCCTACATTAAATCCTATGTAGAAGTTATCGGTAAAATAATGCGCTCCGATCTTAATATCAGGATTCCAGATGCCATTGATATTGCTCGAGAAGGATGGATCACCCAGATTATTAGTGGCAACTGATCCCAGACTTCCATTGGCAACCACGGCAGAACCATTCAATCCAAACGTAAGATAATGTTTGAGATTCAATTTAATCCGGTAGGCAATATTCACTCCAACACGGGTTTTATCAAATACACCTATTCTGTCATGCAAAATGGTAGGCCCTAAGTACAAACCCGTTTTACCAATGGGTATGCTCAGGTCAAGTTGAAGATAGAGAGGACTTTTATCAAAACCAACCAGCTGTTTATTAAAGGTCAATGCTCCGTTGATATTATCATACTGGCCCATTGCCGCAGGATTAATCATGGATGGTTGTATATAGTACATGGAGAAATGTTGTTGCTCCTGCGCGGTTATATACATCATACTCACAACTGAAACTATAGTGAGTGAAATCGATTTTCTGAGTCTGTTTAAAAACATGATCTTTTTCATTTTTAATTTCACAATAGTTAATTATTTCGTCTTATTTCAACTGAACCCTTAATAGGTGTTGCTCCAGGTCCTGATATGAACACATAGAAATAGGTTCCATCCGTTACATGATCTCCTGCAATGTTGATCCCTGTATTACTGCTTCCATCCCAATCATTATTATAAGGGTTGGCTACATAAAGGATATCACCCCAACGGTTGATTACCGTTAAAGAATTCTGAGGATAATTGCCAAGTCCGATAATATCGAATAAGTCATTGAACCCATCACCATTCGGACTAAATCCCTGAGGGATCACAAGACTCGGTGTGACGACAATGGTGACTCGGGCTGTATCACATTCAAATGGACATTGATTGCTGCAAAGCAGATAATCATAAAAATCCGTTCCAAAGAAAGTGGAATTGATGAAAGGTGTATAAATAATAGAGTCACCCACAATCGCCAATGTGCCATATACCGGATCCAATGTAATGGTTATGGTCCCACTCATGTTATCATTCACAATCACATAAGTGGTTACTGCATTGCCCTGAATTGTGGTATCATTATCATTATTAGCAAGAGGTGCCGGATAAATTTCGATGGTAAATGTTGAATCAGCAGAACAACCATTGTTATCCATCATGGTAACTGAATACACGGCTTGGCTCGTAATGACTTCATTGCTGAGAATAGCCACTGTATCTCCCGTATTCCATACATAACTGATCACAGATGTTCCACCTGCAATAAGATTGAAAGGTGTATTGCTGCAAACCGTATCAGGATATGTATAGGTTGGATTAATATTATTTGGGAATACAACGATCGATTGATTGGTCGAAGTGGATGTACAACCAAATCCATTGGTTACTTCCACCGCATACGTTCCACTTTGAGTAACCGTAATGGAAGTTGTGGTTTCACTGTTCGGTAACCAACTATTATTTGTCGGGCTGCTCGATGTGAGTACCGTACTTGCACCTGCACAAAATGTGGTTGGTCCGGTAACTGATATGGTTGGTGTTGCCGGTGAAGGATCTATGTTCACATTGAAACAGATCTGTGCTGAATTTCCATTACATCCAACTGCAATTACACAAACCGATGCAGAACCACTATAGGTCGGATCCCAATTAACTGTTTCTGTTGAAGTGGTACCTGAAATACTTCCGGCTGCTGGGGGTGTAACACTCCATATATAACTGGTGGCATTTGATGCACTGGTTGAATAAGCATCCGATCCGATTCCCTGACATCTCGATGCCAAACCACTCGGTGTAGTTGGATCACTTACAGGACCTGTTATCGTAATCGCAAGAAATACAGTATCCGTTGGTCCACCACATCCGTTGGCAATAATTCCGACAGTTGCACTTCCACTATAAACAGGATTCCATGTAACTATACCGGTAGGTGATATCGTACCTGCGCCAGCAGGATTAAGCAACCATACATAAGACGTTGCGCCGGATGCTACAGAGGTATACGGATCAGTTCCTGCTCCTACACAACGGAGTTGTGTTCCACTCGGGGTGGTTGGCATTCCAACGCCAGGTTGAATTACTATATCAAGACAAACGGGTCCCTGAGGACTTCCGCAACCTGTTGCGGTAACACATAATTGTGTTGAGCCTGTAAATACATTGTCCCAGTTCACAGTCACTGTATCATTGTTATTCGTCATTAATCCAGCCGCTGCGGGTAGCGACCATGTATAGTTAGCAGCATTCGCTGCATTGGTTACATAAATTCCATTCGGAGAATTCTGACAGATGGAGTCAGCGCCAACCGGTACAATAGGTGATCCAACCGGTGGTAAAACATCAACAGGAGAACATACAATGGCCGAAGATCCACAACCGATTGCCTGAACACAAACCTGCGCAGTACCGGTGTATCCAGAATCCCAGGAGATCAAACATGAATCCGCACTTCCACCCGCTCCATTGCCCGTGCCTGTTACAGACCAGACATAACTGGTGGCCCCAGATGCAAAAGTTGTAAACGTATCTACACCCAATCCAATACATCTGCTGGTAATTCCAACAGGATTGGCCGGATTTCCAACCGGAGGATTTACAAGGAATGTTGTACATGAAGTAAGCGAAGGTCCGGCACAACCATCAGCCGTTACGCAAACCTGTCCTGTTCCGGTAAACAGAGGATCAAAGAAAACATTAGCCGTTGTGCCTGCACCAATGACTGAGTTACCAGCTCCGGTTACACTCCAGTTGTAAGCGGTTACATTCAGGGCAGCGGTTGTATACATCGTACTTCCGGCAGGTGTACAAAATGTGGTTGTCCCCAACGGCGCAATTGGATTAGTCACCGGAGGGTTGATGGTCACCGTTGAATAAATCGGTGCTGACCATCCGCAACATTGTTCTTTTACCCTGTATCGGATGTTATATGTAGTTTGTGATCCCACAGAAAAAGTAAAAGAGGGAACCTGCAAATTTGATGTGGCCAAAGGCGTTTGAGCAGATGAAGTAAATATCACCCATTCAAAATCAATTTCAGTTCCCCATGGCGTAGCTGAAAGGCTAAATGGAGAACCCGAACAAACCACTGTTGGATTCACTGTAATAACCGGTAATGTTCTTGTTCCATCTGTAATTCTGATCACATCATTATAAATAGAACCATTTGTAGTTAGGTCATAAATGCCGGCGGCATTAAAAATGATTGTTGCATTATTTGAATTTACGTTAAAACTGGAGGTGATTGCATCGATATCGTTTTCAAAAGACGCAGCTCCCGGTAATGACCAGGTACCAGCCAGGTTTCTTGAAATCAGAATTTCAGAATTCACACATCCTTTTGCGTTTTCGTAATAGTTAACGCCAAGATTGATCGGATTCGGAACACCACCACCACTCGTACTGGTGTTTAAAGTAATTCCCGGAGTTGTTGTAACTGTAGGATTTGTTCCGGCTCCCATAACTGAACTGGCAACATTTACCCCGGCAACACCATTTCCTCCGTTACCTCCATTTCCTCCGGCAGTTCCATTTCCACCACCACCACCATAATTCGCATCACCGCAATGTTGATTGATCAAACGGGTTCCTCCACTTGTGAGTTCAAAATATCCGGTACCACCTGGTCCTCCGGTTCCACCATTTCCGCCGAGTCCACCTGAACCAAAAGCTCCGGTCGCAACCTGTGTATCGTAAATAATTGAACCGGTTCCATTATTAAAAATAAAAATCCCAAAAGAACTTCCACCGCCGCCGCCGCCTCTTCCTGCACCAGCGCCGCCGCCGCCTGCACCGCCACCGCCACCACCAACACCGGGCTCATCAATGGCATCGATATCTTCATTGGCACCCGAACCACCACCACCGCCGCTACCTCCGGTACCTGCAGTTCCATCCGTTCCTTTTCCAGGTGCAAAATATCCTGATGCATAATTGCCGGCACCCACTGTACCATTGGCTCCATTAGAACCAGCTACACCTCCGGCACCGGCATTGTTTCCGTCTACATTCGCATTAAAATTATCTCCGGCATTAGATGTACACGTTCCCGTAAATACAGATCCTCCGGCTCCCGGTGATCCACCACCACCAGATGCACCATTTTGTGCAAATGAACCACCGGCACAATCACCCCCTGAATCATCACCCCCATCACCGCCGGCTCCACCTGTTCCACCATTTCCTCCTGTTCCACCAAATGCATTATTGCCTCCAATTCCGGCTGCTGCGGTAACACCTCCATTACCTCCCGTTTGATCACAACCAAAAGCACAACCATCACAACTGGGTTGATTGGTAGGAGCACTTCCATTGGGTCCTGTCTGACCATTATTTCCATCAAAAGCATCCGCGGGAACACCATTATAAGTGGCTGATCCCTGCCAGCCTGCAGTTGCAGACAAAGAATTACTTGCTGTTCCTGATGTTATTTTGCATCGGCTAATATTATAATTATCACTTCCATTCGTGATATAAACCACCATATTCGATTTACCATTTCCTGAAGCAGTTTGCCCTGTTGCATTCACGGTATTCAAAGTAAGATCCTGTAACGACCATCCATCATCATTGTCCGCTTTCATTCCCACAACATGTGCAACATCTGCATTAATGGTTTCCTGTCCCGAAAAATTGATCGTTGTTGCATCAGCAAGTGCTGTTGATTTTGTCCATATCCCTGCAGTATTGATCCAGCCTCCTTCGACGACTATATTGTTTTGCAGCTGTAAAATATTTCCTTCATTGTAAGTTCCCTTCGCCACCCTTACCCACGTTCGTGATCCGGTAATGAGTTGAAAAGCCCTGAACATGGTTTGCACAGGCGTTGTTTCATATCCGAAATTTGCATCACTTCCGGTAGCCGCATCTACATAGATCGTATTACAGGCGGATGGAGTAATCGTTACAACACAACTGGCTGTTGCATTCGCTGCAGGACATATATCCGAATAGGTGATCGTAATCGTATAATTTGCATTATTGGTAAATGTAATATCGGTACAAGCCGCTGAAGGCGTTGCAATGCTTACACCTGCCGCCGGAGTTACATTCCATGTATAGGCATTATTAATACTTGCACCGGCATTTGGTTCCTGTGTAGTACAAAAATTATATGGTGTTCCTGGTGAAATAGAAAGTCCGCAAACAGAACTTACGATCGGAGCCGCATAGGGTTGGTAAGTGATCCTTACACATTCCGAAGCAACTGTTCTACTCGTAAAATCAACGGCACAGTTTGATGTAACAATACACCGATATAAAAAAGTACCTGGAGTTTGTGGCGGAACATAAGTGGCTGATGTTGCCCCTGGAATATTTGCCCAACCCGAAGCTGGACAATTCGAAGTTGGAACCGGATTCGTGGTAAGCGTATTTACCTGCCATTGGTAATGTTGTCCTAAACTCCATCCATTCCAACTGTTCACTGCAACCATCATACTGGTACCGGTCCCAATACAAAGTGTACGATCAGGTCCGCCTTGTGCGACAGCTGTTGGTTGAGTGGTAATGGTTGGTGAAGAAGCAAACGACCAATTAATAATCAACTGATTAAGACCATAACCGGCACCGTTATTATCAGAACAACGATTGTGCATGGAAAGAAAATCACTGGTGGTTCCACCACCGTTATAAATATTATTGGTACAAGGAGGACCCGACCATATGTCGATATCGCCAATTCTTAATCTTCCACAACGTGTATCATCGCTGTTAAAAGTGCAGGCATCTTTTGTACACTCACTTCCGCAACCATCTTCCTCCCAGCTTTCCATATCCACATTGACCTGTGTGGCTAGTTGGTTGGAAATGGTATATGCATTAATGATCCCGGGATTATACGTCGAGCACACAATATTATCTCCACCAAAAACACCTTGACCGCTGCAACCTGCATATTCATTGGTTCCCGAAGCCTGTAAAAAACTTCCATTGTTAAAACCTACCCATACTTTATATCGCGGGTCGGGATCTTGTCCACCGGCACCATCGATACCACAATCCCAGTTATGGGTAAATCCATTGATCTGGATATTGGCATTAATGTAAATTTGTGCATTCGCCTTATTAATAAAAGAAAATAAAATAAGAGCAACGGCCGATAGGTAGATCTTTTTCATACGCTATTGTTGTAAGTGTTTAACCTGAGTTCTCGCTAGTGTATTACTAGGGAACCCGAATCTAAGGTCTTTCGGTCAGGAATCCAAAAAATATGTTAATTAAAGGAGGGTACTGTGTTGTTATTGGAGAAGACA